>CALMLJ010000270.1 GCA_937868025.1 uncultured Acidimicrobiaceae bacterium | reverse complement strand
GTCACCCAGCCCACCGCACCCATCTGCACGAACGCCTTCCACTTGGCGAGCTTGGACGCCGGTACGGCGAGGCCCCGACGCACGTACACGGCGCGGAAGCCGCTCACTGCGGCCTCGCGCACGGCGATCAACACCAGCGCGATCCACGGGAACCGACCCTGGGAGCACATCGCCGCGATGCCGCCCATCGTCAGCACCTTGTCGGCAAGGGGGTCGAGGAACGCCCCCGAACGCGTCGCCCCGTACTTGCGAGCCAGGTTGCCGTCGATCATGTCGCTGCTCGAGAGCACGAACCACAGCGCGACGAGCGGCCAGGAGCTCTGGTCCGAGTCGGTCAGCATCATGGCGAACGCGACGGGGGCGACGGCCAGACGGACCAGCGTGACGAGGTTGGCCGGCGTCAGGATGGCCGACGGGCCGTACGTCGTCGGCGCCTTCAGGTCGGTCACGAGTCGGCCCCTCGCGGGCTCGGCCCCGCCGCGCTCGGTTCGAGCACCGGCTCCGCCACGAGGTCGGGGCCCTGGGCGTCGATGACTCGGACCGTGTGGAACCGCCCTGGCTCGAGGGTGTCGGGGACGGTGACGATGCCGTCGATCTCGGGGGCTTCACGGAACGTGCGACCCTCGCCGGGAGCGTCGACCAGCACGGTGACCTCACGGCCGATCAGGGCGTCGCGGCGGCTCGCAGTGATGTCGTCCTGCAGTTCTCGGAGTTCGGCCAGGCGGTCGTCCATCAGGTCGGGGTCGACGTGTCCGTCGAGGGTGTGGGCGTAGGTGCCTTCCTCGTCGGAGAACCCGAAGAAGCCACACCAGTCGAGCTGCGCGGCCTCGACGAACCGGAGGAGCGCATCGTGGTCGGCCTCGGTCTCGCCGGGGTAGCCGACGATGAAGTTCGATCGGAATGCGGCGTCGGGTTCGAGGGTGCGGATCCGCTCGATGCGTTCGAGGAACTTGTCCCCGTTGCCCCACCGGCGCATCCGTCGCATGAGCGGCGGGCTGACGTGCTGCAACGACAGGTCGAAGTACGGCACACCGGTGGCGAGCATCGCCTCGATGAGCTCCTCGGTGAGGTCGGAGGGGTACAGGTAGAGGAGCCGGACCCGGTCGACCAGGTCGTTGACCCGGCGCACGAGCGGGACGATCGCCCGTTCCCCGACGCCCTGATCACGCCCGAACGCCGCAAGGTCCTGCGCGACCAGGACGATCTCGCGGGCGCCGAGCGCCTCGACCTCGGCGGCGATGTCGTCGATCGAGCGGCTGCGTTGAGGTCCGCGGAAGCTGGGGATGGCGCAGAAGCCGCAGTTGC
Organism: uncultured Acidimicrobiaceae bacterium; assembly: GCA_937868025.1. The sequence continues at coordinate 589 of CALMLJ010000270.1, read as the reverse complement.
GGTCGCACCCCTCGGCGATCTTCACGTACGCCCACGGCGACGCCGAGGCCGGGCGCGGGAGATTGAGCAGGTCGAAGGTCGGGACCGGTGCGCTCGTGACCGGAATCAGCGAGCGTCGCGGCGACGACGCCGGTTCGGCGAACGCCTTCCCGAACCCGGCGACGGTGTCGATCTCGGGCAGTGCGGCCGCGAGTTCGTCGCCGTAGCGCTCCGCCATGCACCCCGTGACGACGACGCTGGCGCCGTCGGCCCGGTCGTCACTCAGCGCCAGGACGGTGTCGATCGACTCCTGCCGCGCCTCCTCGACGAAGGCACAGGTGTTGACGACCACGAGGTCGGCCGACGACGGATCGGACGCCGCTTCGTAACCGTCGGCCACGAGCTTGCCGCCGATCTTGTCCGAATCGACCTGATTCTTGGGACAGCCCAACGTCTCGATCCAGTACGTGCGCGTCACGTGGCAAGGGTAGCGGAGGCGGTCGACCGCGCCGAGCGCCGCCGTGGCCGTTCAGCCGGCGTGCGCGAGTCGGAGCCCGGGGACGGGCCACCGGCAACGGAGCAGCCGACCCGTACCCGACGAGGTGATCCA
>CALMLJ010000269.1 GCA_937868025.1 uncultured Acidimicrobiaceae bacterium | reverse complement strand
TCGTGTCCGCGCCGGCCGGGTTCGGGAAGACGACGTTGTTGTCGGAGTGGTACGCCGGTGGGGCCGGATCTGGCACGGCATGGCTGTCGCTGGACGGGCGCGACAACGATCCGGGCACGTTCTGGACCTACGTGATCGCGGCATTGCGCACCGTCGCACCCGAGGTTGGGGCCGCCGCGCTCGCCGTCATCGAGAGCTCGACCGGGCCGACGGACGCTGCGGTGGAATCGCTCGTCGGCGATCTGGACGCCCTCGACGCCGATGTGGTCCTCGTGCTCGACGACTACCACGTGATCGACGAAGCGGAGATCCACGACGCCGTCGGGTTCCTGATCGACCATCTGCCGCCGAGCGTCGGCCTGGTGCTGGCCACCCGGGTCGATCCACCGCTCCCGCTGGCGCGACTCCGGGCGAGCGGGGACCTCGTCGAACGTCGGGCCGCGGACCTGCGCTTCACGCCCGACGAGACCGCCCGCTACTTCAACACCACGATGGGCCTCGCGCTCAGCGTCGACGAGGTCGGCGCACTCGAGGCCCGCACCGAGGGCTGGATCGCGGCGCTCCAGCTCGCAGCGCTCTCGTTGCAGGGCCGCGACGACGTCGCGGGATTCATCGAGAGCTTCACCGGTGACGATCGGTTCGTCGTCGACTACCTGATCGAGGAGGTGCTCGAACGCCAGCCGGCCGATGTCCGCCAGTTCCTCCTGCGGACAGCGGTCCTGAATCGGCTCAGCGGGTCGCTCTGCGATGCCGTCACCGGAGCGACCTCCGGTCGGGCGACCCTGGAACGACTCGACCGGGCGAACCTCTTCCTCGTCCCCCTCGACGATCGCCGCCACTGGTACCGCTATCACCATCTCTTCGCCGACGTCCTCCGTGCCCGCCTCCTCGACGAGCAGCCGGCCCTCGTGCCCGAGCTGCACCGGCAGGCGGCGCGGTGGTGGGCGGGCGAAGGTGACCTCGTCGAGGCAGTCGGTCACGCCATGGCGGGAGCCGACGTCGAGTTGGCGGCAGAGCTCATCGAGTTGGCGGCACCGAGCATGCAGCGGACGAGGCAGGAGGGCCTCTTGCGGACGTGGCTCGAAGCCCTGCCGGCCGAGATCTTCCCGCCACGGCCCGTGCTGAGCCTCGCGCTCGTCGGTGCACGGATGGCAACCGGTGACATGACCGGGGTCGAGGCGCTGCTCGCCGACGTCGAGGGCTGGCTCGACGGTGGGGCCGACGCATCGGGCGATGGGGGACCGATCGTCGCCGACGACGAGCAGTTCGCCCGTCTCCCAGCGCAGACGGCCGTGCAGCGGGCCGGACTGGCGCTGCACTCAGGCGACCTCGCGACCGCGACCGCCCACGCCGAGCGCGTCCTCGCGCTCGCAACGCCCGATGATCACGTTCGCCGTGGCGCCGCGGCCGGGTTGCTGGGTCTCGCGAGCTGGTCGACCGGCGACCTCGATCTTGCCCGGTCCCGGTACGGCGCGGCGATCGACCACCTGACCCGGGGCGCCCATTTCGCCGACGCGCTCGGCTGCTCGCTCGGCCTCGCCGACATGTGCCTCGCCCAAGGGCATCTGCACGGTGCGGAGCGGGCGTGCAACGCCGGCCTCGATCTCGTCGGCGCTCATCCCGGCCTCCGTGGTGCCGCCGACATGCACATCGGGCTCTGCGAGGTGTGCATCGAACGGAACGACTTGGGACGGGCGCGTGAGCACCTCGCCGCGGGCGCCGCGCTCGGCGAGCGGGCCGGACTCCCGCAGTATCCCTATCGGTGGCGGGTCGCGGCGGCACGCCTGCGTCGCGCCGAGGGCGACCTCGGCGGTGCATTGGCGTTGCTCGACGAGGCAAAGGGTCGCTACGACACCGACTACTCGCCGTCGGTCCGGCCCGTGCCCGCACTCGAGGCCCGAGTGCGGGTGGCCCGCGGCGAGCTCGATGCAGCGCTGCGATGGGCCGAACAGCAGCACCTGTCCGTCGCCGACGAGCTCGTCTACGTCCGCGAGTTCGAACACGTCACCCTGGCCCGGGTGCTGGTGGCCATCGAGGTACGCGACCGGTCGGACCTCGGCGCGGTCGGTCTGGTGGAGCGATTGATGTCGGCGGCCGAGGCCGGTGGCCGCACCGGCGTGGTCATCGAGTGCCTGGTGCTCCTGTCGCTGGCCCGCTCCGCCACCGGCGACCGGTCAGGTGCACTGACCGCGGTCGAGCAGGCGTTGGTGCTCGCCGAACCCGAGGGGTTCGTTGCGGTGTTCCTCGAGGCCGGCGAACCGTTGCGGACGCTGCTGCGCACGGCGTCGTTCGACGGGGTCGCCGCATCACAGTGCCGGGTGGTGCTTGCCGCCTGGTCGGGGGCGGAACCGGTGCGGTTCGCGTCGGGTCCCGTCGACGAACTCAGCAGTCGTGAGCTCGACGTGTTGCGCCTGCTCCGCAGCGAGCTCGCCGGCCCCGAGATCGCCCGGGAGCTCATGGTGTCGTTGAACACGATGCGCACCCATACGAAGAACATCTACGCCAAGCTCGGCGTCACCAGCCGGCGTGAAGCCGTGCGCCGCGCCGACCAGCTCGGCCTGTAGGCGCTCGCGGCAATCACCACCCACGATCACCACACCTGGTGATCACAGCTCACCAGGTCGCTTCGTACGGTCGACCCATGACCGCACCGCAACCTCCGATCTACGAGATCCGAGTCGCCGGCCGCCTGAGCTCGAACTGGGACGCCTGGTTCGACGGACTGAGCGTCACGAGCGACCCCGACGGCACCTCCGTCATCCGGGGGTCGGTCGTCGACCAGGCCGCGCTGCACGGCCTCCTCCAGAAGCTGCGCGACGTCGGCCTCGTGCTCGAGTCGCTCACCCAGGTCGGCATCGCCGACCCCACCGATCACCACCACCAACCAGGAGCCACATCATGATCAACGTCTCAGGACTGACCAAGCGCTACGGCGACCACACCGCCGTCGACGCCCTCTCGTTCGACGCCGCCGCCGGGCGCGTCACAGGATTCGTCGGCCCCAACGGAGCCGGAAAGTCGACCACGATGCGCATGATGGTCGGGCTGACCCGGCCCGATGCCGGCGAGGTGCGCTACGGCGGGACCCGCTACACCGACCTCGTGCATCCTGCCCGTGCGGTCGGCGCAGTGCTCGACCCCCGGTGCATGCACCCGAACCGCACCGCCCGGAACCATCTGCGGGCGATGGCCGCGGCGAGCAAGATCCCGAGGGATCGGGTCGAACAGGTGCTCGTCGAGGTCGGCCTCGAGTCGGTGATGGACCAGAAGGCCGGACAGTTCTCGCTCGGGATGCGTCAGCGTCTCGCCCTCGCCGGCGCCATGCTCGGCGATCCGCCCGTCCTCCTGCTCGACGAACCGTCCAACGGGCTCGATCCCGACGGCATCCGCTGGCTGCGCAACCACCTCACCGCCTACGCCGAGCGCGGCGGCACGGTGTTCGTGTCGAGCCACCTCATCAGCGAGCTCAGCATGTTCGCCGACGACCTCGTCGTCGTCGGTGCCGGCCGGCTGCTCGCCGCCGAGACCGTCGAGGCCATCACCTCGCGCTCGGCGACCAGCGTTGTCGTCGAGACGCCCCAACAGGAGGAACTCCTGCAGCTCCTCGACGCACGCGGCCTCGCCGTCGACACGACCGACGACCGGCTCACCGTTCACGGCACGACCAAAGCGGAGATCTCCCAGCTCGCGTTCGAGCACGGCATCCGCCTCCTCGAGCTCACCGAGATCACGCAGTCGCTCGAGGACAGCCTCCTCGCGATGACCGGCGCGTCCGCCGAGTTCACCGCCGTCTGACCACCCGACCGACCGTCGTTCCCGACCGAACCCATTCCGACCAGAAACTCACCAAGGACCACGAACCATGACCACCACCATCATCACCCCACGACCCGAGACCAGGACCGACACGGTCCTCCGAAGCCGGACCGACGACGTCCACGCCGTCCCCGCTGCGCTGCGAAGCGAGTGGATCAAGGTGTCCACGCTGCGCACCAACAAGGTGATCCTCGGCCTCACGGCCGGGGTCGGAGCCACCATCGCGGCGGCGCTCGCCGCCACCGCCACCGACGGGGCCGTGTCCGCCTCGGAACTCTTCATCTACCCGTTGCCGCTGGTGGCGACGTTGGCGATCGTGACGGGCATCCTGATGTTCACCGCCGAGGCGCAGCACGGCACGCTGGCCGTGACGCTTGCCGCCCGCCCGGCGCGGTGGGTCACCGTCGTGGCCAAGACGGTCATGGCCGTCGCCGTGGGTGCCACCTACGGCGCAGCGGCAATGGCGGCCGGGTTCGCCGGGGCGCTTGCCGGTGGCGCCGAGCTCGGCGACGGTTCGGCGATCCCGGCACGCGCAGCGTGGGCGCTGCTGTACATCGCGCTCGCTGCGGTCATCGGACTGGGCGTCGGCATGATCGTTCGTCACAGCGCCGGTGCCATCTCGGGCCTGTTGATGTGGTCGTTCGTGATCGAGACCCTCTTCGCCCCGGCGCTGCCCGACGGCGTGCTGCACTTCCTGCCGTTCAGTGCCGGCTACCGGCTCCTCGACGCCGGCGCGGACTTCAAGGCGCCGGTCGTCATCGTCGACGAGATGTCCCGGCCGATGTACGCCGTGATCTTCGGTGGCTACGCCCTCGTCACGCTCGCCATCGGCACCCTGCTCCTGGCCCGGCGGGACACCAACTGAGGGCTGCGGCCAACCTCGCATCAGATTGATGGACGTGTCGAGCCCATCGAGGTGGCGGCGTTCCGGCTGGGTGTGCCGGACGTTCCGCTCCCTTGGCCCGACTGGACGCCCGAGGAGTTGCGCCTGCTCTGCCGACGCACGGCGTCGCATGTGTCGGGAGCGTTGGGTGAGTCGGGAGCGTTGGGTGAATGTTCCCGATCCGGCTCCGTACCGGCGGATCCGGATCTCACTGTCAGGACCCTCTGCGATACTGAACCCATGACGAACACCAGTTCGTACCGATCGCAACTCGCTGGCCAACTCCGAGACGCCGCCGCACCCGTACGCACCCTGCTCGGTGATCTGTCCCCGGCTGATGTGCCGTTGCCGTACGCCGTCGACATCTTGGACGCGTTCATCGAACTCGAACGCCTCGCCGCCTCCGGCCGCGTCCTCATCGCAGCCCGAGCCGCCGAAGCCGACGCGTGGCGACGCGACGGTTGCCCATCTGCGGCAGCGTGGCTGGCGTTACGCCAAGGCACCGACACCGGGCGAGCTCGCGCTGATCTGGCAACGTCGGAGCAACTCGGTGCACTGCCCGACACCGCCGACGCCGTACGCAACGGCGAACTCTCACCACAACAAGCCGGTGCCGTCGCCGCCGGAGCGTCAGCGAACCCGGCCGCGGAGAACGATCTGCTCGAGACCGCCAAATCGGATTCGCTGCGGCACACCAAAGAGGAGGCTGCGCGGCGGCGCGCGGAGGTCGAGGCGGAGGAATCGAAAGTCGAACGCGAGCGCAAGGTGCGGGCGGGGCGGAAGGCGTACTGGTGGTCCAAAGGTGGACGCTGGTGCCTCTACGCCGAAGGACCGCTCGCTGAGGGGGCCGCGTTGGAACAAGCCCTGGAGAACCGCATCGGCGAAATCCACCGCGACCGCCGTCATGGGCAGCGTGAAGGCCGCGAACAGTACGCCTACGACGCGCTGATCGACCTCACCACCGGTGCCAACGGGAGCACCGAACCCGGCGACACGAGCGATGCCGATACCGACGCTGGCGGGACCGATGACAGCGTCCGCCGAAGCGGGCAGGGTGGGTCCAGCGGCCGCGGGTCACGGCGCCGTGAATCGGTGCGCCGCCTGATGCTGGTCCGAGTCGACCTCGCTGCCCTCGTCAACGGGGCGGTGGGTGACGGTGACGTGTGTGAGATCCCGGGCATCGGTCCGGTGTCGGTCGAACAAGCCCGGACCATGTTCGGCGACTCGATCCTGCGGCTGGTCACCA
>CALMLJ010000268.1 GCA_937868025.1 uncultured Acidimicrobiaceae bacterium | reverse complement strand
CGTGTTCCACGACCGCAGAACCTATTCGTCGCTCAAGTTGCGCAACCCGACCGTGGGGACTGCCGCGCGTGGGGGTGACATCTGAGCTGTGGTGCCGGGAGGTGCCGCTGAAAGGATGTTCACCATGCCAAAGCCCTATCCGAAGGAATTCCGCGATGACGTGGTTCGGGTGGCCCGGAGCCGTGAGCCCGGCGTCCGCATCAAGGACATCGCTGCCGACTTTGCGATCACCGAGTCCTGTCTGACGAACTGGCTGGCCCGAGCCGACCGCGATGACGGCATCAAGCCGGGGCCGACCACCGCGGAGGCTGTCGAGCTGCGCGAGCTCAAGAAGCGCAACCGGCTCCTCGAGCAGGAGAACGAGGTCCTGCGCCGGGCGGCGGCGTATCTGTCCCAGGCGAACCTGCCGGGAAAATGATGTTCCCGCTCGTCCGCGAGTTGGCCGTCGACGGGATTCCCGTCACGGTGACGTGCCGGGTCCTCAAGCTGTGCCGCCAGCAGTACTACCGGTGGCTCGACACGCCGTTCACCGACGGCCAGCTCGATGAGGCGTGGCTGGCCAACGCCATCTTCGACGCGCATCGTGATGATCCCGAGTTCGGGTACCGGTTCCTCGCCGATGAGGTCCGCCTCGACGATCACGACGTGTCGGACCGGGTCGTGTGGCGGATCTGCCGGGACAACGGCTGGTGGTCGAGGTTCGGCAAACCCAAGCGGGGCAAAGGGTCCAAGCCCGGTGCCCCGTCTCATGACGATCTGGTGCGCCGGGACTTCACCGCCAAGGCCCCGAACGTCGTGTGGGTGACCGACATCACCGAGCACTGGACCGACGAGGGCAAGCTCTACTGCTGCGCCATCAAGGACCTGTACTCGAACCGGATCGTCGGCTGGGCCATCGACAGCCGCATGAAGGCCCGGCTCGTCGTCGCCGCGATCGAGATGGCCGTCGCCCGCCGCGGCGGCGACGTCGCCGGCTGCATCGTCCACTCGGACCGAGGCAGCCAGTTTCGTTCCCGGAAGGTGCACCGGGCCCTCACCCGCCACGGCCTCGTCGGCTCCATGGGCCAAGTCGGCTCCGCCGGCGACAACGCCGCCATGGAATCGTTCTTCGCCCTCCTGCAGAAGAACGTCCTCGACCGGCACCCCCGCTGGAGCACCAGAGACGAGCTCCGAATCGAGATCGTCACCTGGATCGAACGCACCTACCACCAACGCCGACGCCAACCCGCGCTCGGTCGACTCACCCCGATCGAATACGAGATGATCAACACCCCACAGACGGCAACCGCCGCCTGACCCAACCTGTCACTTCACCGCGCGGCAGTCCCGTGGCCACCCCGGCCCGTTCGAGTGACCGCTTCAGCATCATGCAGAACGGGCAACCGGGTCGCCAGTACACCGTGATCTCAGCGGGGGCCACGGACTCGATCTGCGCCTCGCTCACGGCTGAGCAGCCGCCGAGTCGATCGGATCGTTCACCTCGCGGACCTCTACGCCTCGCCAGAACGCAATGCGATCCTTGATCTCGCGAGCCTCGGTCGTCGGGTTCGGATAGGTCCATGCGGCATCGGTGTTGACATGGCCGTCGACGGTGAGTGAGTAGTAGCTGGCCGTGCCCTTCCATGCGCACAAGGTGTGCTTCTCACTCGGAATCAGGAACTCGGTGTTCACGTCTTCGAGAGGGAAGTAGTGGTTGCCCTCGACCACCGCGGTGCGGTCGCTCTCGGCGATCACGGCGCCGTTCCAGGATGCCCGGATCACCGGACACCGTCCTTCGTTCGCACCTTGGTGACCTTGACGCCCTGCCAGAAGGCCACATGGCCCTTGATGCCGCGGGCCAGGAAGGTGGGCTTGGGGTAGGTCCACGCCGCATCCGGGTTGGTCTTCCCGTCGACCTCCACGTTGTAGTAACTGGCTCTGCCCTTCCAAGGGCAGCGCGTGTGGGTGGGGCTGTCGGTGAAGAACTCGGCTTT
>CALMLJ010000267.1 GCA_937868025.1 uncultured Acidimicrobiaceae bacterium | reverse complement strand
TCGTGGGCGGCCGACTGGGCCGGGGCGTCGTGCGCCGAATCCTCGTTGACCCGCAGGCCCGCTTCGAGCGCCTCGACGACGTCGGGGCCGGGCACGAAGTCGCCGAGCGGCGGGAGCTCGTCGAGGCTGTTGAGCCCGAGGCGCTCGAGGAACAGCGAGGTCGTGCCGAACAGCACCGCCTGGCCGGGCCCCGGATCACGGGCCAGTTCGCCGATGTAGCCGCGCTGCTGCAGGGTCCGCATCACACCGTCGACGCTGACACCACGGATCGCAGCGACCTGGGCGCGAGAGATCGGCTGCTTGTACGCGACGATCGACAGCGTTTCGAGCGCAGCGGCCGACAGGCGGGCCGACTGGCCGGTGAGCACAAAGCGCTCGACGTACGGCGACAACTCGGCACGGCTCTGGAACCGCCAGCCGCCGGCCACCTTCACGAGGGCAAACCCCCGCTGTTGGGCGTCGTACTCGGCCGCGAGTTCGACACAGAGCTCGTCGACTCGAGCGGCGGGGATCTCGATCAGCTGCGCCAGGAGGCGAGGATCGGCGGGTTCATCGGACACCATGACGATGGCTTCGAGGGCGCGCTTGGCCTCGGCCGCCAGCGGCGATCGGTGCTCGATCGGTTCGGACTCGGACATCGGCTATCCCTCGTACATGTCGACGAGCGCCAGGTCGGCGCCGTCTCCCAGCTCACCACCCGTCCACTCGATCGTGATGTCGCCGAAGTTCGTCGGCTGGTCGAGATCGATGTACCCCTGCTTGAACAGTTCGAGGACGGCGAGGAAGCGTACGACGATCTCGAGCTTCTCCACGAATGCGGCCGTGAGGTCTCGGAACGAGATGCGGCCGATCCGGGGCAACTCGTCGATGAGCTCGGCGACAGCCTCGACGACCGACGCACGGATCGGGGCGACGTGGAACAGGTCGATGCGGGGCTCGGGCTTGGGCGCCGTCGCCTTCATGAACGCCGACCGGAGCTGCAACGGGGTCACGCCGACGAGGGAGTCGGGCGTGAGGTCGATGAACCGCTCGTCGGGGCCCACGGTGCGAGCGAAGCACTGGCCGGCGCCGGCGTGGAGGTCGGCCAGCACGATCGCGGCGTCCTTGAACGTCTTGCACTCGAGCAGGCGGGCCAACAGGAGATCGCGTTCTTCCCAGATGCCCAGTTCGTCGTCGAGATCGCCGTCGTCGAGACCGGGGAGCAGGCGGCGGGCCTTCAGCTCGACCAGCGTGGCGGCGATCAGCAGGAACTCGGTGGCGACGTCGAGATCCATCTCCGACATCTCGGAGAGATGGGTGAGGTAGGCGTCGACGATCTTGGTGAGCGACACCTCGTAGAGGTCGACCTGGTCGCGGAGGATCAGGTGCAGCAGCAGGTCGAACGGCCCCTGGAACACGTCGGTCTGCACATCGATCGCCACGAGCGGCATCCTACAACCGGCCTCCCGTCGAATTACAACAGGGTGATTCAGCGACCGCTCCCCTAACCTGTCCCCATGGCACGCGTCTTCTCCGGCATCCAACCGACCGGCGACCTCCACCTGGGCAACTACCTCGGAGCGGTCGTCAACTGGGTGCGCGACCTCGACCGGGACGAGTCGATCTTCTGCATCGTCGACCTGCACGCCATCACGATCCCCCAGGATCCGGCGGAGCTGAAGGCACGCAGCCGCAACCTCGCCGCGCTGCTCATGGCCTGTGGCCTCGACCCCGAGCGGTGCATCCTGTTCGTGCAGTCACACGTGCCCCAGCACGCCCAGCTCGCCTGGCTGATGCAAAGCGTCGTCTCCTACGGGGAGCTCGGCCGCATGACCCAGTTCAAGGACAAGAGCGATCAGCACAAGTTCGTGTCGGCCGGCCTGTTCACCTACCCGGCCCTGCAGGCGGCGGACATCCTCCTCTACGACACCGAGAAGGTCCCCGTCGGCGCCGACCAGAAGCAGCACATCGAGCTGTGCCGCGACGCCGCCGAGCGGTTCAACGGCCGCTACGGCACCGAGGAGCAGCCGATCTTCGTGATGCCGGTGCACTCGACCCCCGCTGCCGGCGCCCGGGTGATGGATCTCCAGCACCCCGACAAGAAGATGTCGAAGTCGCTCGACTCCCCGCAGGGCACCGTGCTCGTGCTCGACGACCCCAAGGCGATCGAGAAGAAGTTCAAGCGTGCCGTCACCGACTCCGAGGGTGTGGTGCGGTACGCACCGGACGATCCCGGCAAGGCCGGCGTCACCAACCTGCTGTCGATCCTCGCCGGCGCCACCGGCGACGACCCCGAGGCGTTGGCCTCGAAGTACGAGCAGTACGGCCCCCTCAAGGCTGACGCCGCCGCTGCGGTGATCGAACAACTCGTCCCGATCCAGGAGCGCTACGCCACCCTGGTGGCCGACCCCGCCGAGCTGGACCGACTCCTCGCCGTCGGCGCCGACAAGGCCGAGGCGATCGCTTCACCCGTCCTCCATCGGGCCACCACGGCGATGGGCCTCGGCCGGGGCTGACCTCGCCCGACGTCGGGCGACCACCGCCTACTCGTCGGCAGCGGTGAGGATCTCGCCGAACTGCGTGGGCACGGTCCAGGCGTCCGCGGGCAGGTGGTGCTCGACGGACCAGGCGATGACCACCGGATCGCTTCCGGCGAGCTCCAGCATCTGCTCGCCGATGATGCCGTAGCGCAGGTACATGCCGACCCGACGCGTGAATCCCGACTTCTCCTGCCAGATCTCGGCCAGATCGAGTCCACCGACCGCACCCGAGAGGGTCGCAACGGCACGGCCATAGGTGCCGAGACGGGCCTCGGTCTTGCCGACGTCGTGCAACAAGCCGGCGGCGACCGCAACCTCGAGGGCGACCTCGGGGGCGGCCCCACCGGTCCCGAACTGCTCGGCGTACGCCGCTTCGACCCGGCGGGCGACACGCACGGCGTGTCGGCGATCGGGGTTCGACATCTGGGTGAACAGGCGCTGTTCCCGTTCGTTGAGCGCTGCGAGCGCCCACGACACGTCCGTCGCCGACGGCGGGCCGGGACGCAGCGACCCGAAGAAGCGCGGGATCCGGTGGGCGAGGTCGAGCTTCACGACCGCGCTCCGGCCGGACGGCGGGCCCGAGGGTGGCTCTCGCCGTAGACGCGCCACAACCGTTCGGTGACGACCTTCGTGTACAGCTGGGTCGTCGAGATCGAGGCGTGGCCGAGGAGCTCCTGCACCGCTCTGATGTCGGCACCCCGGTCCAGCATGTGAGTGGCGCACGAATGGCGCAGCACGTGCGGTGAGACGACGTCGGCCAGGCCGGCCCGGCCGGCATGGCCGTCGAGCACGAGCCAGCCGCCCTGACGGGTCAAGCGCCCGCCGCGCTGGTTCAAGAACACCGCCGTCTCGTCGTCGCGGCTGCGCCAGCGCGTCGGGAACAGCGCCGGCCGGGCGTCGAACCACATCGCCAGCGCACGACCGGCCACACTGCCGATCGGCACGATCCGCTCCTTGGCCCCCTTGCCGAAGGCCCGCAGCAGCCGGCCGTCGAGGTCGATGTCGCCCATCGACAGTCCAACGGCCTCGGAGATCCGCAGACCGGAGCCGTACAACACCTCGAGCAGCGCGGAGTCGCGGAGTCCGACGGGGCCGTCGGCCTGCGCCACCGCGGCGAAGAGTCGCTCGATCTGCTCCTCGGTCAACGCCTTGGGAAGGCTCTGAGGCCGACGCGGTGTCTCGAGCCGCAACGTCGGATCGTGGTCGGTCCGCTCCTCGGCGGACAGGAACCGGTGCAGGCCCCGCACCACCGTGACCGCTCGGATGACCGACGCCGGCGCCAGGCCCTGTGCCCGCAACCACTCGACGTGAGCCTCCACGTCCTCGTTCGTGGCGTCGCGGACCGC
>CALMLJ010000266.1 GCA_937868025.1 uncultured Acidimicrobiaceae bacterium | reverse complement strand
GGGAGTGCTCCCGGTCTTCAACGTCTCCCCGAAGAACCTGAACGCTTCGACGATCGACACCATCCGCAAGGAGTGCATCAACTTCAAGGGCCGCATCGGTGTGTGGACCGGTACGGGCTCGTACACGATCAGTGACCCGGCCAAGACCAATGCCGAGATCGAGGCGTTCAAGCCGATGGTCTGGAAGCTGTACCAGGCGATCGACGCCTGCAATCAGGTCGTCGGTCGGAAGAGTGCCCCGACGGCGAGCCTCGCCAAGGCGTTCGGCGCCTGAGCCGAACGGAGGTACCCGACGTGGCGGAGGCCGGCCCAGTGGGCCGGCCTCCGTCGCGGAGCGATGGCGTCAGGCGCCGGCGAAGTTGCCGAGCCACGCCTGCCACCGGGGCCGGTCGCGATCGACGATGGCGCCGGCGTCGGGTCCGTACAGGTAGGACCAGATGGACGCTCCGCAGCCGTCGCCGCCGGATTCCACGGCGAGGAAGGCGGTGCCCGGCGCTGGTGCGTCGAGGATCAGGGCAATGGCGTTCGGTTTCGCCCTGACGACGGTGCCGGCCAGGCCCAGTCCGTCACCGGCGGAGGCCTCGACCCGGTCGCCGACGGCGGGGGCTTCGGGGATGCCGAGGTCGGCGCACAGCTTGGTCCACGCGTCGGCCTGGGGCAGCGGGGTGCCACCCATCGGCAGCATCGCCGTCGCGGACTGTCCGGCGAAGTGACGGCAGTGGAGCTCGAGGTTGAACAGGAACAGCTTCCAGCCCTCGGTCATGGCGTCGTACTGCTCGTCCCACTCGTTGCCGTCGCCGAACCCGCTGTTGACGAGCCGGACGACACACGTGCCGCTGTCCCTCGCCTCGACGAGCCATTCGAACGCGAGGCCGCCGGCGTCCTCGCCGCCGTCGAACACGATGCGTCGGGGCGGATCCCACGCTGCGACCCGGCCCGGGATCTGCATCTCCGGCGCTTCGCCGAAGGATGCGAGCGCGGCGCCGCCTTCGCGTTCCTCCACGACGTGGGGGACGTACCACGACGAGATGCCGGGGCCCGTTGCGATGGCCTGCCACACCTCCTCGGGGGTGCCGTCGACGACGACCTCGAGGTCGATGGATCGTTGGGACTCGCTCATGTTGCTCCTTGCTGCGCGGTTGGCGGGTGGGGATGGGGATGGGACGCGACGACCAGGCGATGCCATCGCCCTCGTGGGGCGGCCTCGTCGTGGTATCGGGCGGCGAGGTCGCGCACGGCTGCGGCGAGCTCGGCGGTGAACTCGGCGCGTTCGGCCGCCGACGCGAACCGGATCTCGGTGTCGATGGCGAGTGTCGGCAGGGTCTTCTCGGCGCGTTCGGCCCGACGGGACAGCTCGAGCACCTCCTTCACCATCCGAACGGCGACCGCGAGGAGATATCGGCTCGACAGGCGGTCGACCCGGGACGGGTCGGCGGCGTGCTCGTCGATGGCGTCGGGGGCGACGAGGTAGGAGCGGGCGGTCGCCCTGACGACGCGCTCGGTCAGGCCCCGGCGGGGCCGCTCCTCGACGAGTTCGACGAGGCCCTGCGCCTCGAGGACCCGGAGGTGGTAGTTGGCCTTCTGGCGGGTGAGCCCGAGGTCGGTTGCGAGGGTGGTCGCCGACCCGGGCTCGACGAGTTGACCGAGGATGCGGGCGCGAACCGGGTCGAGCGCGGCGATGGCCGCGAGCGGGTCGTCGATGACGTCGAGGTCGAGCACCCTTGGATTGTGCATTTGACAGACTTCTTTGTCAATTGCCCTCCATGGAGCGAAATCGCGTGGGCGGGCCCCACCATTTCGAGGGTTCCGTTCGGTAGGCTGCAGCAGTCATCAACGGCGAGAAAGAGGATCTGACCCATGGGGCTCATTCAGGCAGCACTCGGTGCACTTGGCGGCACGCTGGCCGATCAGTGGAAGGACTTCTACACGGTTCCCGAGGGCCTCTCCCCGACCGCTGCCCTCTTCGCAGCGGTGCCGCGTGGCCAGAACGCGGGCCGTGGATCCAACACCAAGGGCTCCGACGGTGTGATCACCAACGGCAGCCGCATCGTCGTCCCCGAGGGGTACGGCCTCGTCCTCATGGAGCAGGGTGCGATCACCGGGTTCGCCGCCGAACCCGGCGCCTACGAGTGGAACAGTGACGCCCAGGACTCCCAGTCGATCTTCGCCGGCAACGGCATCGTCAGCCCGCTGATCACGACGTCGTGGGAGCGGTTCAAGTTCGGCGGTCGCCCCGGC
>CALMLJ010000265.1 GCA_937868025.1 uncultured Acidimicrobiaceae bacterium | reverse complement strand
GGTCGCTGGACCGCTCTATTTCGATACGATACCTTCCGTAATATGAGCGTCGAGGGGGTCATGGCCAAGCCCGGCAGACCGCGTGACCACCGGCTCGACGACGCCATCGTCGCTGCCACGATCGACCTCCTCGGTGAGCGTGGCTACAACGGGCTGTCCCTCGCCGGGGTCGCCGAGCGAGCCGGCACGACGACGCCGGCGATCTATCGGCGATGGTCCTCGAAAGCCGATCTCGTGCTGTCGACGGTGTTCCGCACCCACGGCGACGATGTCGTCGCCGACACGGGCGATCTCGATGCGGACATCCGGTCGATGGTGCGGTGGAGTCTCGAGAAGTTCGGGTCGCCAGCCGGACGGGCCGCGCTTGCCGGCCTGCTGGGCGAACCGTCTCGTCCCGGTGCGGGGCCCTCGCCGGAGCTGTCGTTGGTGTGGGGGCGCACCGGCGAACGGCTGGCTCGTGCGGTCGAGCGCGGCGAGATTCGCGCCGACATCGACACCGATGGCCTGATCCTCCAGCTGGCCGGGCCGGCGATGATGGCGACCGCGGTGCACGGATCCGAAGCTGTGAGCCAGGAGTGGGTCGAGCGGATCGCGACGGTCATCCTCGACGGGGTGCGGGCCCGATGATCGACGTCCGCATCGACGACCTCCGCGAACCGATCCGCGACGATGCCGAACAACGCATCTACGACATGGCGATGACGATGGAGGTCGATCTGTCGCCGGCCGCCCTTGTCGCCGCGGCGAATCGGCGCACGGGCCTCGACGACTTCGGCGACGAGACCCTGCTCGACCGCCTGGCCGCGCAGGTGTCGGCCGTCGACGCCGACACCGGCCTCTCGGGGCTGGGACGGTTCCTCGTGCGCCGCCGACTCGTCGGGATCCTCGCGGCGCGGCTTCGCCTCGAGGACTTCGTGAAACGGCACCCCGAAGCGCTCGACGTCGAACTGGAACCGCCGGTCATCGTCGTCGGTCTCCCACGATCGGGCACGACGCACCTCGTGAATCTGCTGGCGACCGACACCCGGTTCCGCTCCCTTCCCTGGTGGGAGGTGATCGAACCGATCCCCGTCCGGGGCGACGGGCCCGGCCGCGACGGGCTCGACCCGCGCTACCTGCGCTGCGAGGCGGAGTACCTCGCGGCCAAGGAAGTGTCACCGCTCACGGCGCTGATGCACGACAGACTGCCGTCCAGCATCGAGGAGGAGTGCGAACTCCTCGACCTCGACCTGTGCACCTACGTCCTCGAGTGGCTGGCCCGGGTGCCGAGTTGGCGGGACCATGCCGAGCAGCTCGACCAGTTCGCCCACTACGCGTTCCTGCGTCGCGAGTTGCAGGTGCTCAGCTACCTGCGAGGCCCGAACCGATGGGTATTGAAGTGCCCACAACACCTCGAACGCCTCGGCCCGCTGCTGGCGACCTTCCCCGACGCCACCGTCGCGTTCACGCTGCGCGACCCCGTCGCGGTGCTGCAGTCGGCCGTCACGATGTTGGCGTACGGCGACCGCAACCGCCGCGTGACCATCGACGCGGACCAGCTGGCCGGCTACTGGGTCGACCGGATCGAGCGCCTGCTCCGCGCCGCGGTGCGCGACACGCACCTGATCCCCGAGGCGCAGCGCGTCGACGTCGAGTTCAGCGAGTTCATGACCGACGACGTGGCCATGGCCACGCGGGTGCTCGAGACCGCCGGGATGTCGGTGGGAACCCACGTGCGGCGTGGTCTCGACGCCTACGTCGCGGCCAACCCGCGCGGCAAGGAAGGGCGCGTGGTGTACGACCTCCGCCAGCACTTCGGGCTCGACCCTGCTGAGTTGTACGAGCGGTACGCGTTCTACTTCGACGCGTTCCCCCAGATCCGCACGGAGGTGCGCTGATGTCCGGAATCCACCGACAACGGCCCGGCGCCGCTGGGATGCAGGCAGCCACCGACGCGCCCCCCGTCGATCTGGGTGACGATGTGTGGATGTCACCCGGATGGTCGAACAGCTACCTGCTCCCGACCGACGAGGGCCGGGTCGTGATCAACACCGGCATGGGCTTCGAAGGTCCGCTGCATCGCCGGGCATACGACACCGTCGACACGTCGCCAATCCACTCGGTCATCCTCACCCAGGGGCACTACGACCACGTCGGCGGCGTCGACGCCGTCAAGGATCCCGAGACCGCAGTGGTCGCCCAGACCAACTTCACGACGTGGCGCGACGACAACGAACGCCTGGAGACGTTCCGGTCCCGCAACTCGGCGTTCGCCTTCATGGACGCCATCATCGCCGCCATGGAGTACGCCCGATCCGTTGGCGTCGGCGCTGTTCCGCAAGCTCGTCCAGAACCGACGGTCGTCGTCGACGAACGCCTCGACCTCACGATCGGAGGTCGCGACCTGCAGCTGATCGCCACGCCGGGCGGCGAGACCTTCGACTCGCTGGTCGTGTGGCTGCCGGAGTCGCGCACGCTGTTCTCGGGCAACCTGTTCGGCCCGCTGTTCGGCCACGTGCCCAACCTCGTCACGATCCGCGGTGACCGCTACCGCGACGCCCTCACCTACATCGACTCCCTCGAGGTGGTGCTCGACCTCGGCCCCGAACGTCTGATCACCGGACACTTCGATCCCATCGTCGGCGCGGCGTCGATCGCCGACGAAGTTCGCGCCATGCAGGAAGCGATGCGCTGGGTCCACGACCGCACGATCGATGGCATGAACGCCGGCGCCGACGTCCACACGTTGATGCGCGAGGTCCGCATCCCTGACCACCTCGACGTGGGCGAGGGCTACGGCCAGACCAAATGGAACGTCCGGGCGATCTGGGAGAACTACGCCGGTTGGTTCCACCACCGATCGACGACGGAGTTGTACGGCGTGCCGCCGCTCGCCGTGGCGCCGGACCTCGTGGCCGCAGCAGGAGCCGATGCCCTGATCGCCGCGGCTCGATCCCATCTCGACCACGACCGCGCCGTGGAAGCGCTCCAGCTGACCGACATCGTGCTCGGCGCCGAGCCCCGCCACGACGGGGCGAACGCCGTCGCCATCGCCGCCCACGAGTCGCTGCTGGCGGCGTCGGAGAACTTCTGGGAACAGGCGTGGCTCAAGCGCTCGATCGCCAAGTTGAACCGGCCATGAGCGGCGGCGTCACCTTCGACTTCTCCGGCGCAACCATCCTCGTCACCGGCGGAACCAGCGGCATCGGCTACTCGATCGCCTCGGCATTCGCCGGCGCCGGCGCCGACGTGATCGTCACCGGCACCCGGAGCGACGCGACCGCCTACGAGGTCGATCTCGACCGGTTCGGCTACCGGCAGTTGCAGATCACCGACCCCGCCTCGATCGACGGCCTGGTCGCATCGCTCGATCGGCTCGACGTCCTCGTCAACAACGCCGGTGCCAACCTGCCCGGTGGCCTCGACGAGTGGAGCGCCGACGGGTTCGCCGCGTCCGTCGACATCAACCTCGTCGGACCGATGCGGTTGACCACCGCCCTCCGTCGCCTGCTGTTCGCGAGCACGCTGCCCGACGGAGCCAGCGTCATCAACGTGTCGTCGATGACGGCGTACCGGGCCACGACCATGGTCCCCGGGTACGGGGCGGCCAAGGCCGCGGTCGTGAACTGGACCGCCAACCTGGGTCGACGCTGGGCCGGGCGGCGGGTGCGCGTCAACGCTGTTGCGCCGGGTGTCATCAACACGCCGATGACTGCGCCGATGACCGCGTTCCCGGAGCTGCTGAACGAAGAGCTCGCGCACATTCCCATGGGGAGACTCGGACGTCCCGACGAGGTCGTCGGCGCGGTGCTGTTCCTGGCGTCGTCGGCGGCGACCTACATCACCGGTACGACGCTCGCCGTCGACGGCGGCTACCTCGCCGGCTGACCGGCGCCACGATCGAGGAGAGAACCCTGTGCTGCAAGTACGAGTCCACGGCCCCGGCGACGTCCGCGTCGATGACATTGCCGATCCCGACCCCGGCCCGGGCGACGCTCTGGTGCGCATCGCCGCGTGCGGGATCTGCGGCAGCGACCTCAGCTACATCAAGATGGGCGGGGTCGCCGGCCCGGGTCCCGAGCCGCTCTGCCTCGGCCACGAGATGTCGGGCACCGTCGAATGGGTCGGCCCGGACGTGACGTCGGTGCGGGTTGGCGAGCGCGTGATCGTGCAGCCGGGCTCGGACGCCGACATCAGCAAGTACGGCAGCGGCGGACCGTTCGGCGGCCTCACGCCCCTGCTGCGGGTGACCGAACCCGACGTTCGGCTCCACCGGGTGCCCGACCACGTGCCGATCGACGTCGCAGCGTTCGCCGAGCCACTCGCCGTCGGCATGCACGCCGTGGACCAGGCCGACGTGAAGCCCGGCGAGGGCGTGGTGGTGTTCGGCTGCGGGCCCATCGGCCTCGGAGCGATCGCCACGCTGGTCGACCGCGGTCACGAACGAGTCGTGGCCGTGGACCTGAGCTCGACGCGCCGCGACCTGGCGCTGGGCCTGGGCGCACAGGCGGCGCTCGACCCGACGACCACTGACGTGTGGGACGAGTTGAAGTCGTTGCACGGGACGAAGCCGTTCATGTTCGGCCCGACCCCGGCCACCGCCGCGTTCATCGAGGCCTCCGGCGCCGACCAGGTCATCCTCGACGTCATCGATCACGCCGGGGTGGGCTCACGCCTGTCGGTGGTGGCCTTGCACTACCGGCCGATCAAGGTCAGCTTCCTGATGGTGCTGATGAAGGAGCTGACCCTTCGCGGTTCGATCGAGTACCCAGCGCGTTTCGAGAACGCCGTCGATCTCCTGGAACGACGGGATCTGTCGGCATTGATCACCCACCGGTTCGGGCTCGACCAGGTCGAGGACGCCCTGGCGGTGCTCGACGGGTCGAAGGACTGCGGCAAGGTTCTCGTCACCCTCGACGAGTCGCAGTGGTGACCTGAGGTCGTGCAACGGCGATCGGCGTCGGTTCTGGTCGTCGCAGGCAGCGGCGAGGGCAGCGGCGGACCTCGCGGAGCACGAGGCGGACGTCATCGGACTGCACGGCGATGCAACCAGACGGCTCAGCGGGGTCGATCGCCAACGATCGTGACGCGCTCCATCAGCCTCGTCGACGGCCAGTAGTCGCTGACGGCGTAGTGCTGGACACATCGGTTGTCCCAGAGCGCCACGGTTCCCGGCCGCCAGCGCAGGCGGAATTGATACTCCGGCACGGTTGCCTGCGCGTAGAGATGTTGGAGCAACTTCTCGCTCTCGGTGGGATCCACACCGACGATGTGCGTCGTGAAGGCGGCGTTGACGTAGATCGAGCGACGACCGGTTTGGGGATGGGTGCGGATGACCGGGTGCTCCGACGGCGGGAACGTGGTGCGAAGTCCTTCAGCGGCTTCGGCGCCGATGATCGACTCGGCGACACCGGCGAGGTCGTGCGATGCGGAGAGGCCAGCGAGGCGATCCTGCAGTTCTGGCGCGAGACCGTTGTAGGCAGCCTCCATGTCGGCGAAGAGGGTGTCTCCGCCGACCTCGGGCACTTCGATGGCTCGGAGCATCGAACCGCGCGAAGGTTCGGTCCGCCACGTGACGTCGCTGTGCCAAGTGTTCTCGTTGCCGCGCCGCTGCTCATTGGCGATGATCATCAGGACCTCGGGATAGCCCGGCTTCGGCGGGGCGAACGGATGCGTCTCGAGATCACCGAGGCGGCGGCACACGTCGAGGTGCTGCTCGGTCGTCAGGTGCCCCTGGTCGCGGAAGACCAGAACCTTGTGTTCGATCCATGCCTGCTCGATCACGGCGATCGTGCCGTCGTCGGACGCGGCCTCGGCAAGGTCGACGCCGAGGACCTCGGCGCCGATGCTCGGAGTGATGGGGCAGATGTCCATGTCGGTGACTCCTGTCAGCAAGCGGAACCGTTGGCGGCGAATGATGTGGTGGTGCAGTACTTGGCGTGGGGGGCGTAGTCGCCCATTGCCGAACGGGGCGTCGAGCCGATCGGCACCTGTTGGACCGAGGCGGTGAACGACGGTGACGGCAGCATGTTGCGGTAGATCAGGACGCCGGTGGTTGTGGTCGGTCCCCACGGAAGCCAGGTCACGCCGTCGGCTGCGGTGGTAGCGGGACGATCCTGCGGCGTGGACACGACGTAGGTGTACCGACCGTTCGCGTCGAGAACAGTGTCCTGGTCGGCGGCGCAGGCGACGACGGGGAACGGGATCACGTCGGTGTTCGTGCACATCGACCAGTACCGCACGTCAGCGGGTGTCGTGCGTGGTGAGCCCGCGCTGGTGTCGGGGAACGTCGGCGCTCGGCCGGTCACGACGATGACGCGCCCCGGCTGCCAGGAGGTGAGTGCGGCCAGGTAGGCGTTGTCCGGATTGGGGAAGAGCCCGGCACCCGATTGCCGCGTGAACGTGGGCGACGGTGGCGCCGGTACGGGTGCGGAGAGCGCGATCGCTGCCTCCGTCAACGCCGCGGTGCCCGCCCCGGAGTTGGGTGCACACCTCGGGATCACGGTGGTCGACCCGTCGACCTGACGGAGGGCGACGTCCGGCAGGGTCGGCGGCCCGCCGACGGGCAGGTAGACGCGCATGACGAGGATGCCGGCTGCGATCGGCCCAGCGCCGGCGGAGAGCACCGCCGAGTCGGCGGAGCCGTCAGGCGTCGCGGCCACCCGGAGCGCGTACCTGCCGGCGTCGGTCGGCAACTCGGGGTCGGCGAGCCCATCGATCACAGCTCCATCGGTTCCATAGGTGGTGAAGGAGAAGTACCGAACGTTCGGGACGGTCCCGTCGAGAACGATCGACTGGCCCGGCCCGAGCGCGTAGGGCAGTTGGTAGTAGGTGGCGGACGTGTCCGGGAAGGCTGGCGTCGCCGTGGGGTCCGGTTGGTACGCCCACGCGCACGAGCCGCCTCCGGTCGATGGAGCGCATCCTCCGAGGACACTGGTGACGACGACGAAGGCGACGCCGATTGCGAGTCGTCTCATGGCAGGTCCGCCAGTTCGGACGCGACGAGTTCGTCCACCAGCGCATCGAGGTCGGCCAACACCGCTGCGGAACCTGCGTCGTGGGCGAGATTGTGCATCTCACCGGGGTCGGCGCTCCGGTCGTAGCACTCCAATTCGTCATCGTCGGCGTGCTGCTCGATGTTGGCGGTGGTGCTGTAGCGGCCGAAGCTGTGCTGCTCGGTGATCGCTCCGCGGATGCAGTAGTTGAGGCCCGGAACGGCGAGCCCGCTCGATGGGGCGTCGGAGGTCACGAGAAGCGCCTCGCGCACGCGTTGCTGCGGCGAGTCGAGGAGCGGTGTCAGGTCGTGGCCTGTCAGCCAGGGCAACTCGCTCCGACCGAATCCGGCGAGGGCGGCGAGCGTCGGGACGATGTCGACGTGGGACGTGAGCGAGGTGGTCGTCGCTCCGTGGGTCGCCGGACGGCGGGGGTCGCAGATCGTCAGCGGCACTCGGAGGTTCTCCTGGTAGATCATCGCCCCCTTCTGACGAAGGCCGTGGCCGCCGCCCATCTCGCCGTGGTCGGCGACCTGCACGACCACCGTTTCGCCGGCGAGACCCGATGAGGTGAGAGACGCGAGGACCGACGACATCAGGTCGTCGGTGCGACGCAGGAGCTCGAGGTACCAGTTGCCCCATTTGCGCCACTCCCCTGAGCCGACGTTCGACGTCACGTCGTTCGGCATTGCCCCGCCGACGATGACGTTCTCGGCACGCCACAACGTCTGCACCGCCGGTTTCGACGCCAGGTCCGTCTCGAAGTTGCCGGGGACGGCGGCGCCGTGATCAGGCACCTCGTCGAGGCGATAGAAGCGGGGGCACCACATCATGTCGTGGGGGTTGATGAGGCTGACGACCAGACACCAGGGTTGGGGATCGCCGGAGCGGGCGGCGATCCACGCCGACGCCGCTGCGGAGACCGGGGGATCCTCGGTGGCGCCGCCGTTCGGCACGCCGTTGCCGCTGAGACCGATCGCCTCGTCGAAGCCGTACGGCTGCAGGAACGACGGGACGTCAGTGGTGGTGCCGGTCAGGTGCCACTTCCCGACATAGGCGGTGCGGTATCCGGCGGCCTTGAGCACTGTCCCCAGCGTCGCGATGTCGGTCGAGAGGTCGGGCTGCCCGAGGCCACAGTTGTCCCGTATGCCGCTCACCGGTGAATGAAGCCCCGTGAAGAACGTGGAACGCGCCGGCGAACACGGCGCTGTCGGGGTGTGGTGTCGAGCGAAGTGGACACCGGATGATCGCAGCATGGCTCGGGCGGGGAGCGAGAACCCCGACGGCAACGCCACCTCGCTGCGCTCCTGGTCGGTCATGAGGATGAGGATGTTGGGTCCCGTGATCCCTCCGGTGGGGGCGGACGGCTGGGGCGTCGACACCGTCGGGGTCGTCGAGCCTCCCGTCGAGGGCGCGCAGGCGTCCAGGATCGGGAGCGAGGCGGCCATGCCGGCAGCCATGCCGAGGAACTGTCTCCGATTGTGGTCGTGTCTGGTCAATTGCCGCCCCTTCGCTCGTAATGGAGTCCTTCTCCACTACTGAAGAAATCGTCAGTAGTGAACTACAGATCACTACTGCGAGTAAACAGGAACCTGATGAGTTCTCAGGAGATCCCGACGACGCGGCAGGAGCGCCGGAAGGAGCGCACGCGAACGTCACTGCTCGATGCGACGCGAGCACTGATGGGTCGTCGGGGCCTCGACGCGATCACGATCGCAGACATCGCCGCGGAGGCCGACGTGGGTGTCGGCACCTTCTACAACCACTTCGCCACGAAGGAGGAGATCGTTCAGCGAGCCGCCGACCGGGAGTTCGGACGCGCCGACCTCATCGTCGGCGACGCCGTCGTCGGCGAACAAGATCCCGCGGTTCGTCTCGCCCTCGGTGTGCTCGTCAGCCTTCGCGAGCTCGAACCGAACCTGCTGTGGGCAGGCGTGGCGTCTCGCAGCCGCGAGGACCGGGAGGAGCAGCGTCCCCTCCTCAACTCGCCCCTTGTCGTCCGCCTCCTCGGAGACCTCGCCGAGGGTTACGAGTCCGGTTCGTTCGACGTGGCGCCGCAGATCGGTGGCTTCCTGGTCGTCGGGTGTGTCAACAGCTCACTCATGTCCCGCGCTGCGGGAATCCTGCGACCCGAGGATGACTCGCTGGTCGCGATCGCCGCCCTCCGCGCCCTGGGCGTGACCACTGCTCAGGCCCGCAAGGCCACTACGAAGGCACGGACGCTTCTCGGCCGGGAGTGACCGACGCGCCATCACGAGCGACGCAGGGCTCGCCCGTCGGGGTGGCGTGGTCGTTCGGCCGGTGCCGTCAGCGCTTGGTAGCGACGAGGTCGACCAACGCCGACCTGCCGCTGTGCCCTGCGCCTTCGCTGATGACCGCCTCGTAGGAGCGCAACTCCTCGATCTCCATCGTTGCGAACGACTCGGCCAAGAGCGTGTCGGTGTACAGGTGAGCCGGATCGGAGGGTCCGCCGGTGCCGAAGCGGAGTTGGTCGACGCTGTAGCCGTGCAACAGGAGGCGTCCGCCCGTCCTGAGCGTGCGCTGCATCCCGTCGAACGCGACCGCCCGTTGCTCCGGATCGAGGAACTGGATGAAGACCGCAACGACCATGTCGTACGCGTCGGGTGCCCACTTCCACGTGGTGATGTCGGCAAGCCGGAAGTCGACGGTGGCGCCGCGGTCGACGGCGAGGCGCCGAGCTTTCTCGACGCCGACCTCGGAAACGTCCATCGCCGTGACCTGCATCCCACGCGTTGCCAGGTAGACCGAGTTTCGGCCTTCCCCATCCGCGACCACGAGGGTCTCGGAGCCGGGAACGAACAGCTCCTCATGCTGGGTGAGGAACGCAGCGGGATCGGTGCCGAAGACGTACTCCTCTGTCGAGTACCGCTCGTCCCACATCGGTGCATCGGACATGTTCATCGCCATGTCGCACACTGCCACGCACCAGGATCCACGTTCAACGGGCGCCCCGGTCGAGGGCGACGGGAGCGTGCCCGGCCGGCGTCAGTTGCTCGTCACCGGCAGGAACGGTCGGGCGGGCGGGCTCGATCTCGAAGTGCGGCAGGATCCGGTCGAGCCACGTCGGGATCCACCAGTTGCGGTCGCCGAGAAGCTCCATGGTGGCCGGAACGACCACCATGCGGACGAGCGTCGCGTCGAGGAAGACGGCGACGGCGAGCCCGAGACCGAAGATCTTGAGCTCTCGCATGTCCTCGAGCGTGAACGACCCGAAGACGACGACCATGATGGCGGCGGCCGCGGTGATCACCCTTGCGGTGGAGGCGACGCCGTCGGCGACCGAGGTGTTGGCGTCGCCGGTCCGCAGGTACTCCTCGCGGATCCGGGAGAGCAGGAGCACCTCGTAGTCCATCGAGAGCCCGAAGACGACGGCGAAGAGCATCATCGGGATGAACGGGTTGATCGGCCCGCCTTCGATGCCGATGAGCCCGCCCGCCCATCCCCATTGGAAGACGGCGACGACGATGCCGTACGCGGCGCCGATGGTGAGGACGTTCATCAGGACCGCCTTGAGCGGAACGAGGAGTGACCGGAAGACGATCAGCAACAGCACGAACGACACGGCCAGCACGGCGCCGAAGAAGAGGAGCATTCGCTTGGCGAGGTAGTCGGTGATGTCGATGGCGATGGCAGCGCCCCCGGTGACCTCGACATCGAGGTCGGTGCCGGCTGTCGCGGCGGGGATCACGTCGGCGCGGAGATGGCGGACGAGTGCGGACGTGGCCTCGTCCTGGGGAGCGGTGGTGGCGACGAGACTCATGAGATAGGCGCTCGGCTGGGCCGGGTCGTCGGCGATCGGGGCGGTGACGGTGGCCACCCCGTCGGTGCGCAGCAGGGCGGCGTGGAGCGCGGCGACGGAGTCGGCGGACTCGCCCACGACGGTGATGATGAACGGGCCGTTGAACCCGTCGCCGAAGGCCTCGGCGAGAAGGTCGTAGGCCTGCCGTGTGTCGGTGCCCTCGGGGAAGTTCCCGTCGTCGGCCCAGCCGAGGCGAAGGCCGGCGACCGGTGCGGCGAGGAGCACCAGCACGACGCTCGCCCCGACCAGCCACCGGAGCGGGTTGCGCTGCACCGTGCGGCTCCACCGGTAGGCGAGGGTCGCTTCCATCGGCTTCGCGTTCCGTCGAGGGACGGCGCTTCGCAGCGGCCGCACCGCCAGGCTGGCGAGCAGGGTGAGGAGGGCGAGCCCGCCGGCGGAGGCCGCGAGCGGCGTCAACCCGAGGCCGAGGCCGAGCAGCGCGACGGACGTGAAGCCGGCGGCGATGAGGCCGCGCCAGCGGGTGAGTTCGACCCGCTCACGAGCGAACCCGAGCAGTGCAGGGAGGAGCGTGGTGGACGTGAACATGGTGGCGAGCACGGTGGCGGAGACACCGATGCCCATGCCGCCCACCGACCCGACGCCCACGAGGAGGAGGCCGAGCATCGAGATCATCACGGTGGTGCCGGCGAAGATCACGGCGCGCCCGGCGGACTCCATGGCGATCACGGTGGATGCACGAGCCGAGTGTCCGGCGTGGAGGCCTTCCCGGTAGCGGGAGACGATGAAGAGGGCGTAGTCGATGCCGACGCCGAGCCCGATCATGATCCCGAGGACGGTGGCGTCGTTGGGGATGGTGAAGACGTTGGTGAGCAACAGGGTCATCCCCATACCGGCGGCGACACCGCCGAGCGCGACGGCGATCGGGAGGCCCATGGCGAGCACCGACCCGAATGCCAGGATCAGGACGATCATGGCGAAGGCGAGACCGAGGAGCTCGGTCTGCGGGGGCTCGATCACCGCCAGGTACTGGCCGCCGGCGAAGACCTCGAGGCCGTCGATCTCAGGGGTGTGCTCGCTGATCGCCTTGCCGATCTGGCCGGACTCGGTGTCGTCGACGTCGGACGACAGGTTGACCTGCGCGTAGGCAACTCGCCCGGCCAAGGGCCCGTCCCGCGCGATCTGGCTCTCGCCGCGCTCTGCGTAGGGCGAGACCACGGTCGCGCCCGGATGCTGCGGCACACCGCGGTCGTCGGGGAACCCGGCGTCGACCGTTGCGAACAGTTCTTCCATGGCGGCCCGGACCTCGGGATCGTCGACGCCCTGGGCTGCTCTGAACACGATCGTGCCCGTCTGCCCGCCGGTGCCGAGCTCGGGGAAGTGCTCAGCGAGCACGGCGAACCCGGCAGCGCTGCCGGAGCCGGGCACCTGGGCATTGGTGCTGAACTGCGAGCCGGCCGCGCCGACGGCACCGAAGACGGCGACGACGGCGACGAGCCAGAGCCCGATGGCCTTGGTCCGGTGATCGAAGCACCAGCCGGCGACGCGGCCGAGAAGTGACGTTGAGCGTGGGGTTGCTGCTGACATGGGCATCAGCCCATGGTCGTGATGTCGGGCCGTCGCCACATCGGGACTCCGGCCATTCGGCACCAACCGATCGGACGGTGCGCGGTCTCGTACTTTCGGCCGATTCGGCGGCTCGGGGACTTCGTTAGGGTTGGGTCGTGCTCCGGGACGCAGCTCGTTCGTTGTGGGCCGAGCCCAGCGTTCCCGATGCGCCCGGCCCGGTCTGGCGGGACTGGGTACTCGTCTCGGCGCTCGTGCCCGTGGTGCTGCTCGAGGGAGTGTTCCGCGAGGACCTGGTCTGGCGGGTGCCGTCCGTGGTGGTGGCGCTGGCGCTGCTCCCGACGTTGCTGTGGCGGCGGACGCACCCGCTCCACTCCATCGCAGCGGCCTTCGGTCTCGTGACGGTCGTCGAGGTCGCCTCGATCGTCCTCGTCGACGACTGGCGGGGCTTGGACTCCACCGTGTTCGTGGTCCTGTTGGTGTACGCGCTGTTGCGCTGGGGTTCCGGCCGTGACGCCGTGATCGGGCTGGCGATCGTGTCGATCCCAGTGCTGCTGATCGCACTCGAGGCCCAGACCTCCGATGCCGCCGAGGTCCCGCTCGGCGAAGTGGCTCAGGGCGCCGTGTTCGTGCTCCTGGTGGCGGCGGTCGGTGCCTCGGTTCGGTACGCGGACACGGCCCGTCGCCGGGGGATGGACCAGATGAAGCTGCTCGAGCGGGAACAACTGGCACGCGAGCTCCATGACACCGTGGCCCACCACGTCTCGGCCATCGCGATTCGGGCCCAGGCCGGCCG
>CALMLJ010000264.1 GCA_937868025.1 uncultured Acidimicrobiaceae bacterium | reverse complement strand
GCCTCGCGGGTGACCCACTCGGCCGCCTTGCACACGTACGCCTTGACGAGCGACGCCTCGAGCTGGCCCTCGCCCTTGGCCATGAGGCGGGCGACGTCGTAGGAGAACTGGCGGGACGCCTGAATGATGACCGCCATGCGGGCGAGCTTGGCCTGCGTGAGCTGGTAGTCGCCGACGGCCTTGCCGAACACCTTGCGGTCGCCGGCGTAGGCGAGGGCCGACTCGTACGCGGCCTGCATGACGCCGACGGCGCGGGCCGCGGTCTGGAGCCGGCCGTTCTCGAACCCGGCCATCTGGTAGTAGAAGCCCTTGCCCTTGCCACCGTCGAGACCGATCAGGTTGGTGGCCGGCACGAACCAGTCTTCCAGCGCGATCTCGTAGGAGTGCATGCCGCGGTAGCCGATGGTGTCGATCGGGCGACCCTCCATCTTTCCGGCGCCGGGGCCCTCCATGTCGTTCTGGTGCACCACGAAGCCGTGACCCTCGCCGCGCAGCTTGGGGACGATGAACATCGACAGGCCGCGGTGGCCGATCGAACGGTCGGGGTCGGTACGGGCGAGCACCATGAGGACATCGGCGCGGGCACCGAACGTGCACCACGTCTTGACGCCGTTGATGACGTAGCCCTCGACGCCGTCCTCGGTCGTCGCAGTGGCCGACACGGTGACGCCGGCGACGTCGGATCCGAAGTCGGGCTCGGTCACGGCGACGGCGTTCATGACCTCGGCCGACGCGAGCTTGGGAAGCCACTCGTGCTTCTGCTCCTCGGTGCCACCGGCCTCGAGGGCGCGGGCGAGGATCTCGGGGCGGGTGATCAGTGAACCGCCGGCACCGAGGGAGCCGCGGGACAGCTCCTCGGTCGCGACGACCATGCCGATGTAGTCGCCGTCGGTGCCCGAGGCGAAGCCGCCGTACTCCTCGGCGATGCTGAGGCCGAAGGCGCCCATCTCGGCGAGCCCCGTGATGATGTCCTCGGGGATGTCGCCGTTGTGGCGGTGGATGTGCTCGGCGACCGGCTTGAGCTTCTCGTCGGCGAAGCGGCGGAAGGCGTCCTGCACCATCTCGAAGTCGTCGCTCAGGTGACGAGGCCCGGCCGTGCCCGCCAACCCGGCGAGGAACTCGGGGTTGCGGTAGGTCGCCACGTACTCACGGGTCGAGTCGAAGGCGTCGAAGCCGACACCCCACTCCGACTCACGACCGAACACCTTGCCGGCCAGCTCGGCGATGGCGTCGGCGATGAAGGCGTTCGCGATCGAGGCCTCGACGTCGCCCTTGATGCCGTAGCCCAACAGGCTCTGGCCGGTCTGCACCGCGGCAGCCGCGTGGGCCACGTCGTAGGCGAGGACCTGGTTCTCGTCGAGGCCGATCTCGGCGAGCCGGGCGATGCCGGCGGCCACGACCTGGTTGGCGGCCTCGAGGGCGCTTGCAGCAGCGGTCAGATCAATCATGGAGCCGAGGTTACCCGCGGGTAACCGGAGCTCCCAAGGTGGTCGGGGAGGCGCTGAAGTCGCGGCGATCGTCGAGGAAACGCTGCAACTCCTCGAACGGGAGTGGACGGCTGATCAGGTACCCCTGGGCGACGTCGCAGCCGAGCCGGTGGAGGTGGTCCCACTGCTGCACCGTCTCCACGCCCTCGCCCACGACCGACACACCGAGCGCGTGACCGAGGTCGATGATCGAACGCACCACGACGTCGTCGCCATCGGTGATGTCGGCGACGAAGGAACGATCGATCTTGATCTCGTCGATCGGCAGGTCGCGGAGGTACGACAGCGACGAGTACCCCGTGCCGAAGTCGTCGATCGACACCTCGACGCCTTCCGACCGGAGTCGCTGCAGCACCTGCATGGCGACCGAGGGGTCGTCCATGATCTCGCTCTCGGTGAGCTCGACGCGCAGCGAACTCGACGGCAGATCGTGCGCAGCGAGCGCTTTCAGGATGCCGTCGACGAGGTCGGGGGAGTAGAGGTTGCGGACCGACAGGTTGACGGCGACGGGCAGGTCGTGGCCCACGCTGCGAAGGTGAGCGGCGTCGGCGACGGCGACCCGGATGACGAACTGGGTCAGCTCCTGGATCAGGCCCGACACCTCGGCGAGCGAGATGAACTCGTCGGGCGGGAGCATGCCCCACGTCGGGTGCACCCAGCGCACCAGCGCCTCGAGGCCCTCGATCTCTCCGGAGCCGAAGTGCACCCGGGGCTGGTAGTGCAACATCAGCTCGCTGTTGCCGACCGCGGTGCGCAGGTCGCTCAGCAGCTGCAGCCGCCGAATCCCGGCGGTCGACTGCTCGGGGGTGAACAGCGAGACACCGGTGCCACCCGTCTTGGCGCGGTACATCGCGGCGTCGGCGCGTTGCATCAGCCCGTCGGCATCGGACGCATGCTCGGGGTACAGCGCGATGCCGACGCTCACGTTGGTCTGGAGCGTCACCCCGTCGATCACGATCGGCTCGGCGAACCGCCGCCCGATGTGCGCCGCGAGCTCGAGGGCCTGTCGTGGCGTGCCACCCTCGACGATCATGGCGAACTCGTCGCCGCCGAGGCGGGCGATCACGTGCTCGTCGCCAGCGATCGCACTCAGGCGACCACTCAACTCGACGAGCAGCCGGTCGCCGTGGTGATGACCGAGCGAGTCGTTGACCTCCTTGAACTGGTTGAGGTCCATCATCAGCAGCGCTCCCTGGCAGGCGCCGTCCGCGCCGTCGGCGCACGCCGTCAGCGCAGCGTCGAGCCGCTGGGCGAGGAACGCCCGGCTGGGCAGGCCCGTGAGAGCGTCGTGGTTCGCCTGGTGCCGAAGCGCCTTCTCGGCGTTCGCCCGCTCGGTGATGTCCTCGTAGGAGACCCCGACGTAGTCGCCACCGAGGGCGAACGCCTCGATGTTGACGCGGCGGTCACGGCCGTCGCGGTCGACCCACGACCGCTCGTGCTTGGTGAGCGACGTTCCGGTCCGACGGACCTCGGCGAAGGCCTCCAGGTTCCCGGGTTGGCTGTCCACCACCGCGTAGCGACGGGGCCACTCCTGCACGAGTTCCTCGAGGGTCGCGTCGACGTTCTCGCACGCGACGCGGTTCGCCGCGACCATGCGGATCGCTGCCACATCGTCGGGGTCGGTGATCTCGAGGATCTGCAGGGCCAGCGGAATCTGGTCCACGAACATGCTGAGCTGGCTGGCCTCGGCCTCGGCGAGCGCCTGTCGGCTCACGTCGACGAGAACCCCACGGATCTTCGTCCTTCCCGAGCCCACCTGCAGCACCCGCGTGATCTCGAGGATGTGCACCAACCGACCGTCCTCGGCGTACATGCGATACGTCGCCTGGTGGGACACCCCGGCGATCGACTGCACGTTCGATTCGGCCCAGGCCGCGTGGTCGTCGGGGTGCAGCCGCGACTCCCACCACGCCGGGTCGAGCCACTCGGTGCGGGTGAAGCCGAGCATCTTGCCGACGTGGTCGTTCACGTACGACAGCTGCTGCCCGATCCCCGGCGACTCGAACACGACGACCTGCAGCTGGTCGAGGATGTCGCTGTACCGGGCGCGGACGCTGCGTTCTTCCTCCGCGGCGTCGCCGACCAGGCCACAGTTGCCGAGCCCGGCGACCACGAACACCCCGACCGCGATCGGCCAGAGATCGGCGCCGGTGACGAGCCCGACCGTGACGTACGCCGGGACCGACACCGCCAGGAGACCGAGGGCGAAGCGTCGACCGTGCGAGATCACCGTGACCGGCAGTCCGATCGCGTTGACCATGATCGCCCAGATCAGGGTCTGGGGGATCATGAGTCCCGCCGCGCAAGCCAGAGCGTGGTCGAACGCGGCCATGCCCCACGGCATGCGTCCGGTGGCGGCGACGATGCGCCCGAGCGCGAGGTTCTGGACCGCGGTGGCCATGGCGAACACCGTGGCGAACCACAGGCGGTGCGGGCCGAACATCGGAGCGATCGCGATGATCCCGAACAACGTCACGCCGAGCACCCAACGGCCGATCAGCATCCGCCGCCAGTAGGCGAACGGCAGCTCGGAGGCAGTGGTGGTCTCGGTGATCCGCCGGGCGATCCCCCGGCGCAGCGCACCGACCCGCCCGTCTTCGGGCGCGACGACACCGTCGACCTCGTCGGGGCGCGGAGCCGGAGCGCTGAGAACCGTTCTGATGGAACATCTTTCGGCCGCTCGGGGGTCTCGCTGAACCTTTCTCGGTGGCCACCTCCGCCAGGTTCGCTGCCCTGTCCCTCGGCAACTTCTTACGCTGCGGTACCGGCGGCGTCCTGATGTCGCCGGCCACCTTCGCTCAGGTTCGTTGCCTCGTCCCTCGGCAACTTCTTACGCTGCGGTACCGGCGGCTACCGTTGGCGGCCGTGACTACGCACGATCGACCCTTCGGCCGCCACCTCGAGGATTTCGAGGTCGGCGACATCTACAAGCACTGGCCCGGCAAGACGATCACCGAGTACGACGATCATCTGTTCTGCATGATCACGATGAACCACCACCCGTTGCACACCAACGCCTGGTTCGCCGAGAGCTCGGTCCAGGGTCGCAACGTGGTCGTCGGCAACCTCGTCTACTCGCTGATCCTCGGCATGAGCGTGCCCGACGTCTCCGGTGCGGCGATTGCCAACCTCGAGGTCGAGACGCTCCAGCACAAGAACCCGACGTTCCACGGCGACACGATCTACGCCGAGACCCGGGTGCTCGAGAAGCGCGAGTCGTCCAAGGGCGACCGCGGCATCGTCACCGTCGAGACCAAGGGCTTCAACCAGGACGGCCTCGAGGTCTGCTATTTCAAGCGCAAGGTCATGGTCTGGAAGCGCGACTCGGCACCGGGCCGGGTGCGCCCCTACGACGACGCCGGCTGGACCGAATGATGGCCTCGGCCACCTTCGCTCAGATTCGCTCGCTGCGCTCGCTTCTTACGCTGCGGTACCTCGGCTGGGCCGAGGCCGAGGGCTGAGACGATGAGCACTCCCGATCGGGTCCACGAAGCAGCCGCTGTCGGATTCGGTCGGGAGGCAGCGTCGTACGCCGGCATCCGTCCGTCGTACCCCCAGGCGGTCGTCGACCTCGTCGCCCACGACACCCCCGCCGGTGGCACCGTCTGCGATCTGGCGGCCGGCACGGGCATCTTCACCCGACAGCTGTTGCGCCACGGGCTCGACGTGACCGCCGTCGAGCCGGTCGAGGGGATGCGTCGGCAGTTCCACGTCGACACACCGGCCGGCCACGTGGTCGACGGGACGGCCGAGGATCTTCCGTTCCACGATGCGACCTTCGACGTCGTGACCGTCGCCCAGGCGTTCCACTGGTTCGATGCACCGGTCGCGCTGGCCGAGATCCGGCGGGTGCTCAAGCCACACGGCCGGCTCTTCCTGATCTGGAACGAACGCGACCACTCCGAGGCGTGGATCCGGGACTGGACGCAGGTCGTCGATTCGCTGGCGCTCGGTGAGGGGGTGCGGCCCTACCACCGCCATCAGGACACCGACTGGGCAGCCGTCGTCGACGGCGGAGGCGGATTCACACCGGTCGAGCACTCGGTCTACGACAACCCGACCGTGGGCACGCCCGACGGGCTCGTCGAACGGGCCCGCTCGATGAGTTACGTCGCGTCGCTCGACGACGAACGGCAGCGTGCCGTGCTCGACGCGGTGCGCCAACTCGTCGCCACCCATCCCGACCTCGCCGGCTCGGCGACGTTCCCGTTCCCGTACCGCACCCACGTGTATGTCGCCCGGCGCCTCGACTGAGGCGCTGCTCGCCTGGGGTGAGCAGGTACGACGAGACCTTCCGTGGCGGGCGACCCGCGACCCGTGGGCGGTGCTGGTCAGCGAGGTGATGCTGCAGCAGACCCAGGTGGCGCGGGTGGTCCCGAAGTGGACGGAGTTCCTGCGCCGCTGGCCGACGCCGGTGGCCGCGGCGGCGGCCTCGTTCTCCGAGATCCTGGAGGTGTGGACCGGTCTCGGGTATCCCCGTCGG
Source organism: uncultured Acidimicrobiaceae bacterium (assembly GCA_937868025.1). Next base: position 584 of record CALMLJ010000264.1, on the reverse strand, counting down.
GCCCGGGCGCTGCATGACACCGCCAAGGTCGTGACCGCCGAGTTCGACGGTCGATTCCCCGAGGTCCTCGATGCGCTCCTCGGCCTCCCCGGCATCGGCCCCTACACGGCCCGCGCCGTGCTGGCGTTCGCGTTCGAGCGGGACGTCGGGGCCGTCGACACGAACATCGCCCGGGTCCTGGCTCGTCGCGCGGGCCGCCGCCTCACACCCCGCGAGGCGCAGGACCTCGCGGACGACTTCGTGGCCCCCGGCACGGGATGGGCGCACAACCAGTCGCTCATGGACCTCGGCGCCATGCGGTGCCGACCGACACCGGACTGCGACGGGTGCCCGTTGCGACCCACGTGCCGGTGGGCGGCGGCGGGATGGCCCGCGCCCGACCCCGCCGTCGGCTCGGCCGGCGTCAGCGGTCGGCAGGCGAAGTTCGAGGGCTCCGACCGTCAGGGGCGTGGGCGGCTGCTCCGTGCCGTGGCCGTCGGGCCGGTGCTGCTCGTCGACCTCGCCGAGGCGATGGGGTGGCCCGACGACGCGGCCCGAGCCTCACGCGTCGCCGCCGACCTCGCCACCGAGGGCTTTCTCGAACT
>CALMLJ010000263.1 GCA_937868025.1 uncultured Acidimicrobiaceae bacterium | reverse complement strand
CACCTCCACGATTCGGTGCTGCAGACACTGACCCTCATCCAGAAGCGTTCCGACGACCCTGCGGCGACCGCGGCGCTGGCCCGCCACCAGGAACGGTCGCTGCGCCGATGGCTGTACGGCGGAACCGACCTCGACGGCGCGGCGCTGGCCCCCGACGGGTGGCGAGCGGCGGCCGAACAGATGGTCGGCGAGGTCGAGGATCTCCATGCCGTCGCCGTCGAGCTCGTGATGGTCGGCGACGGCGAACTCACGCCGGCGGTGTCCGCAGCGCTGGCCGCGGCGCGGGAGGCGCTCGTGAACGCCGCCAAGTTCTCGGGCGTCCTCCACCTGTCGATGTACTGCGAGTGGTCCGGCGATCGATTCAGCCTGTTCGTCCGCGACCGTGGCAAGGGGTTCGACCTCGGCCTCGTCGACAGCGACCGTCGTGGCATCAGCGACTCGATCATCGGTCGGGTCCGGTCCGTGGGAGGCCAGGCGACGATCCGTACCGCGCCGGGGGAGGGCACCGAGGTCGAGATCTGGGTGCGCGCCCGATGAGCCGGCCCCGCGTCGTGGTGGTCGACGACCACGCGCTGTTCCGGGCCGGCGTGATCGCCGAGCTGGGCGACCGTGTCGACGTGGTCGGTTCGGCGGAGGACGTCTCGACGGCGATCGAGGTGATCGGCACCACTCGGCCCGACGTGGTGCTCCTCGACGTCCACCTGCCCGGTGGGGACGGCGCCGCCGTCATGGAGGGGCTCCGTGGCATCGACGAGGTCCGATACCTGGCGCTCAGCGTGTCCGACGCCGCCGACGACGTGATCGCGCTCGTTCGCGCCGGAGCCCGCGGCTACGTGACCAAGTCGATCACCGCCGACGAGCTGTGCGACGCGGTCGACCGCGTCGCCGCCGGCGACGCCGTCTTCTCGCCGAGGCTGGCCGGCTTCGTGCTCGACGCGTTCAGTGCCGCGCCGGCGCCGAGCGCCGATCCCGAACTCGACCAGCTCACGGCCCGCGAGCGTGAGGTGCTCCGCCTGCTCGCCCGGGGCTACGCGTACAAGGAGATCGCCCGGGAGCTGACGATCAGCGTGAAGACCGTCGAGTCCCACGCGTCGGCCGTGCTCCGCAAGCTCCAACTCTCCAACCGGAGCGAGCTGAGCCGGTGGGCGTCGGAGCGGAGGTTGATCTGATGTCCACCCGAACCACGGTCCTCGTGTTGGGCGGTGGCAGCGACATCGCGGCCGCGACCGTCGCGACGATGCAGCGCGCCGGCCAGGTGCGCGTGATCGCGGCGGCTCGCGACACCGACGCCGCCATCGGTGGCCTTGCCATGGCCGCGCCGGGCGCCGAGCTGATCGGCCGCCGCTGGGACGCGCTCGACGTCGCCCACCACGAGTCGTTCGTCAACGACGTGTTCGACCGGTACGGCCCGATCGACGTCGTCCTCTGCGCCGTCGGGCAGTTGGGCCATCACGCCGGTGTGTCGATGGCTGCCGTCGACGTCGACGCCATGGTGCGCGCCAACTTCAGCGGCCCGGCGGCCGCGCTGTCGGCCGTCGCCCGCCGGATGGTCCGCCACGGCAGCGGCACGATCGTGGTGCTCTCGTCCGTCGCCGGCGCCCGCGCCCGCCGGTCCAACTACGTGTACGGGTCGTCGAAGGCGGGGCTCGACGCATTCGCGCAAGGCCTCGGCGACGCGGTGTCGAAGGACGGGGTCGACGTCATCGTGGTGCGTCCCGGGTTCGTACGCTCGAAGATGACCACGGGCCTCGAGCCGGCACCGTTCTCCCGCACCCCGAGCGAGGTCGCCGCCGCCGTGGTCGAGGCCATCGCCGCCGGGGGAAGCCGCATCGTGTGGGTGCCGTCGTACCTCGGCCCACTCATGGGTCTGATGCGCGTGACGCCCCGCTCCGTCTGGCGCCGAATCGCCGCCGACCGCTGACCTCACGCCGCCGACCTCACAGGTTTTGCCCTGCAAACCAATCGGTTCGCCGATTGAAGTGCAGGGCAAAACCGCTCGCGATCGACGTGCGGAGGCATTGTTCGACGTGGCGAACGGTCTCGCGGGGCGTCAGCCACACCTCATCGTCGGAGATCTCGACCACCGAGAAGCCGTCCGCCACGAGCCGGTCGATGCGGATCGCGTCCGCGACCTGGTCGACGAGGGCAGCGTGGTGGGCCTCACTCTGGACCTCGACGATGAACGGGAGGTCGACGTGACGGAAGTCGACCCGACCGGTCCAGCGCTCGCCTCCGGAGTCGACCTGTCGCCGCATCGGGATCCCGGCATCCCCGAGCAATCCCTTGACCCGGCCCTCGAGCCCCGACGCCGGAGGGATGTACTTCATGCCCCGTGGTTGGAAATAGGCCCGAAGACCGGTGATGCCATTGCGTCCGCTCGCTCCGGCCTCGTCGATGAACTGAGCGATCGACGGCCCCGACAGCAATCGTCGGCTCCACATCCGATCGACGAGCACCTCAGCGCGCTCGGGCCGGCAGACCGCATGCAACTGCATTGCCAGGAGCTCGGGACGCGCAACCCGAACTCCCCGCAGCTCAGTCACCCACCGGTCGGGGAGCCAGCGCACCTCGTGAGTCGTCGCGAGGCCCGTCCGTGTCCGAGCCTTCTTGGTGGTGCACAGGACGAGCGGGTCGAGCACACACCCGGCAACTCCCCACCACGCTGCGCCGGGAAGGTACGCCAAGGTGGCGTCCCCTCCGGCATCGAGCACCGCAGCCATCACCATCTGATCGACGGTCCTCGGTGACCCGCGCCGCCGCAGCACGTGCTTCGTGACGGGCTCCCACTGGGACGATCGGGCGACTCGTAGGACCGCGGCCTGCGACCCGCCGAGCCGCCGGATCTGCTCGCGGGTCACCAGCCCGTACTGCCGTTCCGCGAGGGCGAGGAGTTCGGGCCAGTCGTTCATGCGACCCGAGAATGGGGCCGCCCGTGCTCGCTCCACCATGGGGGACGTCCCCCTCGAGTTTTGCCCTGCAGTTCAATCGGCAAAGCGGTCGATCTGCAGGGCAGAAGCGGGGGAGGGACCGCGGATCGTCCGTCAGCGGTGGATGGGGCCTCCGGTGTTGCGGAGGGAGCTCGCCGTCCGGCCGTTGCGCTGGGCGATGATCTCCGCTGCGATCGAGATGGCGGTCTCTTCGGGCGACCGACCGCCGAGATCGAGGCCGATCGGAGCGTTCAGACGCATGAGCGACGCGTCCGATGCACCCGCCGCCACGAGCTGTTCCCGACGTGTGGCCGCAGTTCGACGGCTTCCCAACGCACCGATGTAGCCGACCGGCGTGCCGAACGCCTCGATGAGTGCCGGCACGTCGAACTTGTTGTCGTGGGTGAGCACACAGATCGCGTCGCGCGGACCCAGCTCGTCGGCGATCGAGGCCAGGTAGCGATGGGGCCAGTCGACCACGATCTCGTCGGCAGCCGGGAACCGCGCCGCCGTGGCGAACACCTCGCGCGCATCGCACACGATCACGTGGAACCCCAGGAACTTCGCGGCCCGACTCAGTGCGCCGGTGAAGTCGACCGCACCGAAGATCAGCATTCGAGGCGGCGAGGCGAACGATTCGATGAAGACGGTGACCGCATCCTCGCCGTTCTCGCCGCTTCGCCCGTAGTGGCGGACGCTGCTCGTGCCGGCGTCGAGCTCGCCCAACGCATCGCGTCCCGCGACGCGGTTCAGTTCGGGATCGCCGAGGTCGCCGAGGTCGGGGGAGTCGGGCGACACCAGCATCTGCCGACCGGTCCCGACGCCGTCGATGACGGTGACGAGCGCCAGCGGGCGGCGCGCCGCGATCCCGCGCGCCAACTCCTCGGCGATCGTCGTCGGCTCCCACGGTTCGAGGTAGAGCTGAACCGTGCCGCCGCAGGTCAGGCCCACGGCGAACGCGTCCTCGTCGCTGTACCCGAAGCTGACGACTCGGGGCCGCTGCGTCGCCATGACATCGAGCGCTTCGGTCACGACGGCACTCTCGACGCACCCGCCCGACACCGAACCAATGACCTCGCCCGACTCGTTCACCGCCATCGCCGCACCGGCGTCACGGGGACCCGAGCCCTCGGTATCGACGACGCGGGCGAGCACCGACCGTTCGCCACGCTCCCACCAGTGGCCGAGCTCGACCAGGAGTTCCTTCATCGGATCCAGGCTAACGGGCGTGCACGCCGGCTCCCGAAGGTCGCGGAGAACTCACCGTGAACGCTGTGTCGCGCAGAAGCCGGCCAATCCGGCAGCCATCTCGCAGCTGAAGGTGGCGGCGCGGTCCAGCTTGAGGCGTTCGTAACCGCGCACCGAACGGGCGAGGCTCACGAGCTCGGTCGCAGCAGCGAGCCGCTCGGGCGTCGGATCGGCCGCCAATGACCGGGTCAGCTGATCGATCGCCGCCTCCAGTTCGCCGAGGATCCGGCGCTCGGTCTTCCGGACGT
>CALMLJ010000262.1 GCA_937868025.1 uncultured Acidimicrobiaceae bacterium | reverse complement strand
ACCGCCCCCTCAGTTCGTCCCCGTCCGTCGGCCCAAGGCTCGATCAGCGAGCTCTGCTGCGACGCGCTCGACATCGCAAACGTGCTGATGCCGATCGATCGCACCGAGTTCTCCCACGCTGCGCTGTCCACCGCCACGGTGTTGGCCGAACGTTTCGGAGCGTGCTTGAACACCATCTCCGTGAGCGACCGGGGAGCGGTCGAGAAGGCCACTCTGCGAGAAGCTGCGGCGAAGATGATCGGCGTCAACCAGGGCAACGAGAGGGCAATCGTGGTCAACGGCAACGATCCCGCCCGGGCGATCATTCAGCGATCCACGGAGTTGGCACCCTGTCTGGTATGTCTCTCGACCCGCAGTCGCGGACGGTTCGCCGGAGCGTTGACGACATCGGTCGCGAACTCGCTGATCGGCCTCTCCTCCCAGCCATTCGTCGCGGTAGGACCCGAAGCCGAGCGACCGGGGTGGCTCCCGGCTCCCTTCTGGCCCCCACCGTTGACCGTTGACAGGATCGTGGCGTACGTCTATGGATCCGGCGTGTCCGAGCAGGTGCTGCCCGTTGCCGCCGCTTGGGCGCGAGCGCTCGACATGGCGCTCAGCATTGTGACGGTCACCGACGGCAACTCACCAGCGGCGGGACGACGAACTGCCGACGTTCGCTACGGCTCCGCTGGCACTGCCCGCAGATACGTCGACGAGCTTGTGGAGCACTGGACGGATTCGGCCCCGGTCGTGGACGGTCTGGCGATTCGCGACCCAATCGGTGCTGCGAGCGGCCTGGCTGCGCATCTCCTCCATCAGCGGCCGACCGGTCTCGTCGCCGTCGCGGCGCAGGCGCGTTTCGGCATGCAGCGCCTCCTCCTCGGTTCTACGTCGGCAACGATCGTTCGAACGTCCCGAACCCCCTGCCTCGTCGTCCCTGTCGCGTAACCGTCACTTGACACGACCACCGAGGCGTCCGATCACGGATGTGGACGCAAGGTGGACGAGCCCGGCGAAGGTAGTCACCCACGCAATCAGGGCGATGGTCAGGGTGAGCTCGGGCAACCATGCGCCGAGGTCGAGGCGCAGTATCGCAGTCATCTTGAACGTGGAGGCGCCGTACATGCCGAGCGGGAAGACGAGGGCCCAGTAGGACGGGTGGTAACGGATCGGCATGCGTCGAACGAGATGGCGCCACACACCGATGGCGATCATGAGCGGGAACCAGAAGGTCGCAGTGGCCCAGGCGAGCGTCACGAACCCCTCGAGTACGGGAGCGAGCCTCGTGAGCCGTGGTGAGAATGCCGCTGAGCCGAGCAGGTTGGAGCCAGCGAGCACGGTGATGGCGACGGCGCCGGCGGCAATCCACGCGGGTGGGTCGGCTTCGGTGGGTTCGAGTGCTTGGAACGTCCATCGGAGGAAGACCATCGTCATGACGATGAGGTAGAGCACGATGCCGAGCAGGAACATAGCGAGACAGGTGAAGGCGAGAAGGTCGCTTGGGTGCCTCGGCAGTACCAGCGCCCCGAGGACGGCGATGGATTCGGTCGACACGGTGAGCAGGAACCAGGTTCCGTTGATGCCGTCCCCGAGACCCGGCTTGTCGCCTCGGAGCACGACGGCGATGAGTGTGCTGTAGAGGAGGACGACCCACAGAGCGAGGCTCGCCCACCACAGGACCCACGCGAGACCCCACCATCCGTGCACCACGGCGGAGGCACTGCCGAGCACGTTGGTGGCAGCGACGGTGGTGAGGAACGCGAAGCCCTTCGGATGGCTCGTGAGGTCGGCGGCGAAGGCGCCGTTGAAGAAGACGACGCGGACCACGGTCAGCGCGAGCAGCACCACGAAGGCCACAGCCGCGATGGCGTACAGGATCTCTGCGAGCCAGGGGATCTCCTGCTGCGTTGCGGCGACGGCGACAATGCCCGTGGCCATGACGAGCGCGAAGTAGCCGGGAAAGAGCGTGCCGATCGCCGATGGCTTCGTCGCGGTAGTTGTCATGGTCGGAGGTACCGGAGCAGCGCCGCCGACATCCCTGCCAGCACGACCGAGACGGCGGCGGTCGACCAAGCGAGCGTCTCCTTGTCGGTCTGGAGCGCCTCCACGGCGACGGTGATGAGGAACACCTGGAACGCCACGAGGATGATGACGTAGACCACGAGAGCGGACGATGCCCGGCGCGACCGTTCTGACGCCCTCATGGGGTCGCGCCCAGCGCCCAGATCATGTCGTCGTCGCGGACCTCGAGTTCGATGCGTCCGAGCGGCCGCGTCGGGGGACCGGAAATGACCGCACCAGTCCTCGCCTCGAAGTTCCCTTCGTGGCACGGGCAGTGCCAGCGGCCCTCCTCGGTCTCGTAGAACACGACGCAGCCGAGGTGGGTGCACTTCTGGCTGAAGGCCACGACCTCGGCATCGGTGAGTCGCACGAGAATCGCAGGGTCGGCATCGGTTGGGTAGCGGAAGAGATGTGGCTCGCCGATGGCCACGTCGGCGAGCGGGACGATCGCCCGAGGTTCGCCGGTGTTGATGGTTCGGAGCTGGGTCCAGATGGCGAGGCCGACGTTGCCGGCGGCCATCACGCCGGCGCCGGCGACGAGGTAGCGGGCGAACTCTCGCCGCGTCACGTCCTCCTCGGCGACGGCCTCGTAGGGGAAATCGCGCTTCCACGTTGGGTCAGCGACCGGCGTAGGTTCGGTTTCGGTCACACTGCCTCCTCGTTCACACGGACTCGTCGAGTCCGAACGGGTCGTCGAGCCACGTGTTCGTGGGTGCCGCGAGCGCGTCGAGCGGTCCGCCGGCGAGGTCGTCCACGACGGTGAACACCTTGGTGTGGACGTGCTGGCGGCCGAACAGCCAGTTGTCGAGGAGCGACCCGGTGCGCGTCTCGTGGAACTCCTCGGTCGTGCCATACCAGAGCGCCTCGCTCGGACACACCGACGCGCACATGGGCGCATACCCCTCCGAGGTGCGGTCGGTGCACATGTCGCACTTCATCATCTGGTCGAACTCGGCGACATATTTGGGAACGCCGAACGGACACGCCAGCACGCAGTTGGAGCAGCCGATGCACCGCGGTTTGAGCGCCGACTGCACTACACCACCCTCGGTCTGCTTGATCGCGTCCGCCGGGCAGACGTTGGCGCAGGTCGGGTCTTCGCAGTGCATGCACACCATCGGCGCCGTCTGGGTGGAGACGACCCGGTCGACGCGTTCGAGGTGAATGAGCGACTGGCCCCGGTGGGTGCCGCACTCCTCGCACGCCTGCACGCACGCCTCGCAGCCGATGCAGCGACTGGGGTCGATCACGAAGATCGGTGAATCATCGATGCCGTAGCGGGCCTTCTTCATGCCGGGCCTGCCGTGAGGTCGAGGTCTCGCTCGTCGGTGGTCTCCATGTGTCCCTCGGCCTTCAC
>CALMLJ010000261.1 GCA_937868025.1 uncultured Acidimicrobiaceae bacterium | reverse complement strand
CAGCGGATCGAACAGGTCCAACGCGCCGCCGAGGCGCTCGTCGTCGAGATCCTGCCGGTGCTCGACGCGTGCGACGCCGCGATCGGCCACGGCGCCCAGGACGTCGGCCCGATCCAGTCGGCGTTGTTGAACACCCTCGAGAAGCGTGGCCTCGCCAAGGTCGACGACGTCGACGTCTCGTTCGACCCGCTGGTGCACGAAGCCGTGCTCACCGAAGCGGGTGACGGCGCCGACGACGAACCGGTCGTGACCGAGATCATGCGAAGTGGGTACGCCTGGAACGGCCGTGTGGTCCGTCCGGCGATGGTGAAGGTGCGGGGTTAGGACTTGCCCGCCCGAGACCGCAGCGAAGCAGATCGGCGCTCGATGAGCGCCGGTCGCGAAGCGATGGAGGCGATCGAGCATGACGATGCAGCGTGAGTGGTTCGAGAAGGACTACTACGCCGCGCTCGGGGTAGCTGCCAGCGCCTCGCCCAAGGACATCACCACCGCCTACCGCCGGCTCGCCCGGCAGTTCCATCCCGACGCCAACCCCGGCGATTCCACCGCCGAGGAGAAGTTCAAGGAGGTATCCGCGGCGTACGACGTCGTGGGCGACCCCGAGCGCCGCAAGGAGTACGACCAGGTGCGGGCGATGGGCCCGATGGGTTCGCGGCTCAGCGGCGGTGGTCCCGGCGGTGGGTTCGGTCGCCCCGGCGACGCCACGTTCAACGGCGCCGACCTGGGCGACATCATCGGCAACCTGTTCGGCCGCGGTGAGCAGGGCGGTGCTCGTGCGCCCTTCAGCCGGGGTCAACAGCGAGGTACCGACCTCGAGGCCGACCTGCACCTGGCGTTCATGGACGCCATCCGGGGCGTCACCACGTCGGTCAACCTGATCAGCGAGGCCACCTGTACCGAGTGCAACGGCACGTGCGCCGCTCGGGGCACCAGCCCCCGGGTGTGCACCGAGTGCGGCGGGCGCGGGGTGGTCGACGACAACCAGGGCTTCTTCTCGTTGAGCCATCCCTGCGCCGGCTGCGGTGGTCGTGGCAGCTTCATCGACACGCCGTGCCCGGCGTGCAGCGGCAGTGGTGTGATGACCCGCCCGCGGGTCGTCAAGGTTCGGCTGCCCGAGGGTGTGAAGGACGGCCAACAGATCCGTCTCAAGGGCAAGGGCGGCCCCGGCCGCAACGGTGCGCCCGACGGCGACCTCTACGTCCGTGTCAACGTCGAGCCCCATCCGCTGTTCGGTCGTGAGGGCGATGACCTGTTGCTCACCGTCCCGGTGTCCTTCGCCGAGGCCGCATTGGGCGCCGACATCCGAGTGCCGACCCTCGACGGCGACGCGGTGACCATCCGCATCCCCGCAGGCACGCCCAACGGTCGGGTGTTCCGAGTCAAGGCCCGAGGTATCGCCACCGCCACCGGCAAGGGCGATCTGCTCGTCGCCGTCGACCTCGTCGTCCCGACCGGCCTCTCCGACTCCGAACGCTCCGCTCTCGAGGCGTTCCGCGACGCCTCCACCCAGTCACCCCGCGCCCACCTGGGCGTCTGACCAACCGACCAATCCACTCCATTCGCTGAGGGCTCCGAAACGTGAGCAGCTCCCGAGGAACGCGGGAGCGAACCTCGGCGGAGGTGGCCGAAGCCATCAGGAGGTCCCATGCCCGAGTTCGACCAGGCGGTCTACGTCATCTCCGTCGCAGCGGAGCTGGCCGGCGTCCACCCACAGACCCTCCGCATCTACGAGCGCAAGGGCCTCCTCAACCCGGCCCGCACCGGCGGTGGAAGCCGTCGGTACAGCCAGGCCGACATCGCACACCTCGAGCGGATCCAGCAGCTCACCAACGAGGGTCTCAACCTCGCCGGAGTGACCCGGGTGCTGGAGCTCGAGTGGCGCATCAAACAGCTCGAGGCCGAGCTGGAACGCACCCGGGCCGAGGCGGCCGCCAGCGTCGCCGACACCCATCGCCAGTACCGACGGGACCTTGTACCCGTGCCCCCGACCACGGTCGTGCTCTACAACGAAGGAAGAAGGAGGCGGACATGAGTCTCGATCCGAACACCTGGACGCTCAAGACGCAGGAGGCCGTGAACGCCGCCATCGAGCTGGCGTCCACGTCCGACAACCCCGAGGTGACCCCCGACCACCTTCTCGTGACGCTGATCTCCCAGGACAACGGCGTCGTCCTGCCGGTCATCCGCAAGATCGGGCTGAACCCCCTGTCGCTCCGCAACCGCACCGAGGAATCGTTGGCGCGCCTCCCCAAGGCGTACGGAACCGACACGTCGATCTCGAAGGAGCTCACGGGGATCTTCCAGGAGGCGACCAAGCAACGCGGTGAACTGAAGGACGACTACCTGTCGACCGAGCACCTGCTCCTGGCACTGGTGATCGCCGACGAGAAGCGGTCGCCCGCCGAGAAGCGCCTCGACGGCACGACCAAGGAAGACGTGCTCGCGGCGCTCGCCGAGGTTCGCGGTAGCCACCGGGTGACGTCGCAGAACCCCGAAGAGCAGTACCAGTCCCTCGAGAAGTACGGCCGCGACCTGACCGAGGCGGCGCGCCGGGGCAAGCTCGATCCGGTCATCGGGCGCGACGAGGAGATCCGTCGCGTCGTGCAGGTGCTGAGTCGACGGACCAAGAACAACCCCGTCCTCATCGGCGAGCCCGGCGTCGGCAAGACCGCCGTCGTCGAGGGGCTGGCGCAGCGCATCATCGAGGGCGACGTTCCCGAGTCGCTCCGCAACAAGCGGCTCATCGCGCTCGACCTCGCATCGATGGTCGCCGGGGCCAAGTACCGCGGCGAGTTCGAAGAGCGCCTCAAGGCGGTGCTCAAGGAGATCACCGACTCGAACGGCGAGATCATCACCTTCATCGACGAGATGCACACCGTGGTCGGTGCCGGCGGTGGCTCCGAGGGTGCGATGGACGCGGGCAACATGCTCAAGCCGATGCTCGCCCGCGGTGAGCTGCGGATGGTCGGAGCGACGACCCTCGACGAGTTCCGCAAGTACATCGAGAAGGACCCTGCGCTCGAGCGGCGGTTCCAGCAGGTGTACGTCGGCGAACCGACCGTCGAGGACTCGATCGCGATTCTGCGGGGGCTCAAGGAGCGCTACGAGGTGCACCACGGTGTGCGCATCGAGGACAACGCCCTGATCGCTGCCGCGGTGCTCTCGGACCGTTACCTCACCGGCCGGTTCCTGCCCGACAAGGCGATCGACCTCATGGACGAGGCCGCCAGCGCGCTCCGCATCGAGATCGACTCGGTGCCGACCGAGATCGACGTGGTCGAGCGCCGCATCCGTGGTCTCGACATGGAGCGGGTCGCGCTCAGCAAGGAGAGCGACCCCGTGTCGCTCGAGCGGCTGCTCGCCATCGACAAGGAGCTCGCCGATCTCCGGGAGCAGGCCGACTCGATGCGAGGCCACTGGCAGGGCGAGAAGGATGCGATCGCCATCATCCAGGAACTGAAGGAGCGCCTGGAGACGATGAAGGCCGACGCCGATCGTGCCGAACGCGAGGGCGATCTCACCCGGGCGTCGGAGATCCGGTACGGACACCTTCCGGTGATCGAGCGTGAGGTCGAAGCGGCGACGGCGCAACTGGCCGAACTGCAGACCGACCACCAGATGCTCAAGGAGGAGGTCGACGAGAGCGACATCGCCAAGGTCGTCGCGAAGTGGACCGGCATCCCCGTCACCCGACTCATCGAGGGCGAGATGGGCAAACTGCTCCGTCTCGAGGAGGTGCTCCACGAGCGGGTCGTCGGACAGGACGAGGCCGTCACGGTGGTGGCCAACGCGATCCGCCGCAGCCGCGCCGGTCTGAGCGATCCGCACCGCCCGATCGGTTCGTTCCTCTTCCTCGGCCCGACCGGGGTCGGCAAGACCGAACTGGCCCGCACGCTGGCCGACTTCCTGTTCGATGACGAGCGGGCGATGATCCGCATCGACATGAGCGAGTACATGGAGAAGCACTCCGTGTCGCGCCTCATCGGCGCTCCTCCCGGCTACGTCGGCTACGACGAGGGTGGTCAGCTCACCGAGGCGGTCCGTCGGCGGCCCTACGCTGTCGTCCTGCTGGACGAGGTCGAGAAGGCCAACCCCGAGGTCTTCAACGTGCTGTTGCAGCTGCTCGACGACGGTCGGCTCACCGACGGTCAGGGCCGGACGGTCGACTTCACCAACGTGATCCTGATCATGACGTCGAACCTTCCCGGCGATCCCCATGACTTCTTCCGGCCGGAGTTCATCAACCGGCTCGACGACATCGTGCGGTTCAAGCCACTCGAGCCCGGCGACCTCCATCACATCGTCGACATCCAGCTCGGGCTGCTGCAGGAGCGTTTGACCGGCCGCCGCATCCACCTCGACGTCACGGAGTCGGCGAAGTCGAAGATCGCCACGATGGGGTACGACCCGCTGTTCGGTGCTCGTCCGCTCAAGCGGCTCATCCAGCGCGAGATCGGCGACCG
>CALMLJ010000260.1 GCA_937868025.1 uncultured Acidimicrobiaceae bacterium | reverse complement strand
GATCGGGCGACCGAACTGCACGCGGTCCTTGGCGTACTGGACGGCCATCTCGAGGCACTCCTGGGCGCCACCGACCTGCTCGGCGGCGAGGGCTACGGCGGCGAGGTCGAGGACCTGGCTGAGCACGGCCCAACCGCCACCCTCGGTGCCGATGAGCTTGGCCGGGGTCGCGTCGAACGTCAGGCGGGCCTGCTTGCGGGTCTGGTCCATGGTGGACAGGCCCTCGCGGGTGAGACCGGAGGCGTCGCCCTGCACGGCGAAGAGGCTCACACCGCCGGCCGTCTTGGCGGCGACGAGGATGAGGTTGGCGATGGTGCCGTCAAGGACGTACATCTTCTCGCCGGTGAGCGTGTAGTCGGAGCCCGAGCCGGACGCCTCGAGGGTGATGCCCGACTCGTCCCAGCGGCCGTTGGCCTCGGTGAAGGCGAGCGTGGCGATGGTCTCGCCCGACGCGATGCCGGGAAGGTACTCCGCCTTGGCGGCGTCGTCGCCGGAGTGGAGGAGGGTGTTCGCTGCCAGCGCGACGGTGGCGAAGTAGGGGGCGCACAGGAGGCGGCGGCCCATCTCCTCGAGCACCACGATGAGCTCGACGTAGCTGTAGCCGGAGCCACCGAACTCCTCGGGGATGATCAGGCCCTGGAGGCCCATCTGCTCACCCATCTGGGACCAGACGGCGGCGTCGTAGCCGGAGTCGGTCTCCATCAGCTCGCGGACGGTGGCCTCGCTGCTCTTCGCGTTGAGGAAGTCACGGACGACCTTGCGGAGCTCTTCTTGTTCTTCGGAAAAGGCAAAGTTCATGGGCGGTATCAAAGTCGTCTCCTCCGTCGACGACAACCCGGTGCGTGTACACTGGTGTACACATGGAGCGCCTCGGAGTACGCGAACTGCGCAACGACCTCGCCGCCGCCCTCCGGCGGGCGGGCGCCGGCGAGCGCATCATCATCACGGTCGACGGCGCGCCCATCGCCCAGCTCGGTCCCCTCGAAACGCCTGACGGCGAGCCGACCATCGACGACCTGGCCGCCCGCGGGCTGCTCGTCCGGGCCCGCCGCGACGACCGCCCCGAGCCCGAGTTCCTCATGCCGATGTGGGCCGGCACCCGCCTCGACCAACTCGTCCGCGAAGTGCGCGGCCGGTGACCACATGACGCTCGCCCTGGACACGACCGCGCTCCTGGCTCGCTACCTCGACGGGCCATTCCGGCCCGTGATCCTCGAGGCGATGGCGGACGACCACGACTGGTGCGCGTCGGCGCTCGCGCTCAGCGAGGCGCTCATGCTCATCGACCAGATCGGTGACGACCCACGACGTTCGGACCACCTTCGCCAGGCGCTCCGCGACGACTGGGAACGTGTGCACGTCGTGCCGGTCGACCAGCGGTGCCTCGATCGCGCTGCCGAGCTCGGTCGTACCCAACCGCTGCGCACGGTCGACGCGTTACATCTGGCCGCAGCGGATCGCTTGCCCCGGCCGGTCCGGTTCGCGACGTTCGACCCGTCGCAGATTCCCGTGGCGATGGCGCTCGGGTTCGACGTGGTGTCGACGCCGAGCTGACGAGAGTTCGACCCGCTCGGGTCAGCCGCCGTAGCCGCCCCACTTGAACACCATGAAGAGGATGGTGACCACAACGAGCAGCGACTCGGCCATGCCGACCAGGCCCAGCTTGTCGATCGCCTTCTTGCCGGAGGCGGCGTCGCCGGTGCGGAACGACTCGGCGATCTCGCGACAGCCGGGGGCGAAGATCATGCCGCCGAGCGCTCCGCCGACGATGACAACGAGGAACCCAACCGACACGAACGGAGCGCTGAACTTGATGGCCTCATCGCTCGAGATGATCATCACGACACCGGTGACGAGCAGCAGGATGAACGCCACGTTCTTCACCGTCTTGCCCAGGTAGCCCTGCACCTCGGCCCACCAGGTGTTGACCTCGGCCGACGCGCCGACGGCGCGCCCGCTGCCCAGCCCCATCGAGATGTTGCTTCCGAGCCAGAGCGCCACGGCGACGATGTGGACCACGAGCATGATGTTGTAGAGCGTGCCGTTCATGGGCCGCGATCCTACGCCCGTCGGCGCGAGGATGACGGCATGACCGAGACGACCTTGCACCACGCCGATACCGACCTCGAGATCCACAAGGTCGTCGTCGGACCGTTCGAGAACAACGTGTTCGTCCTGCGTTGTCGCCACACGGGCGACGCCGTGCTGCTCGACGCCGCCAACGAGCACGAACGCCTCCTCGATCTCGCACGAGGTCTCAACGTCGGTCGAATCCTCGAGACGCACGGGCACTGGGATCACATCCAGGCCATTCCCGAGATGCGCGACGCCGGTTACTCGGTCGGCGTGACGGCTGCCGACGCCGCCATGCTGCCGAGCTACGACGAGATCCTCGAGCACGACACCGTCATCGAGGTCGGCGACCTGCGCCTGCGCACGATTCACACCCCGGGTCACACGGCCGGGTCGATGTGCTTCAAGGTCGAGGGCAAGCCGCTCCTGTTCAGCGGCGACACCTTGTTCCCCGGCGGCCCGGGCAACACCAAGCTCGAGGGCGGCGACTTCACGACGATCATCCGGTCCATCGACGACCTGCTCTTCACCCCGCTCGATGCCGACACGATCGTGATGCCCGGCCACGGTCTCGACACCACCATCGGCGCCGAGCGTCCTTCACTCGACGAGTGGGTCGACCGGGGCTGGTGAGCCTGGGCCGGGCGGAAGTGGCTCGACGTAGCGCCTCCCCACCAACCCCGCGACGAGCAGCGTGGCGATCAGCACGCACGAGAACGCCATGAAGGCCGGCACGCCGCCATCTCCAGCGGACCAACGGAACGCGCCGTACCCCAGCGCGACGACGCTGCCGGCCGCGAGCACCGACCAGATGACCACCCGTCCCGGATCGTGGACGAACGGATCGGGCGGCCGCACGCCGGCATACCCGTGCCACGTCCACTGCAGCTTCCGCCGGCTGATCACGAGGAGCAGGTACGCCCCGGCGATGCTGCCGAACACGTGCCCGCCGAACTGCAGCGCCTTGTAGATCGTCACGCTGCGGTCGCCGATGGTGAGCAGCGGGTCCCGGAGCGCGGGGATTCCTTCGACGGCCCACCCGTCGGAGTGCGTGAACCCGTCGATGAGCAGATGTGTGAGCGCACCCACGAGCGCGCTGTAGGCCGTCACCCACCACCGGTGGTGCGACAGCGCGAGGAGCCGGTAGTCGCGCAGCCGGAGGAACCCAGCCTTGGGCAGGACCGCGGGGACGACGGGCATGGCCCACCGTCGAAGCAGGATCGTGAGGATCGTGCCGGGGATCACGCAGTTCTGCACGATGAGGTCGAACCGGTGACCGCTCACCCAGAGCGGCAGCCCCAACGGCCCCCAGCGCCACCCGCTCGTGACATACCAGAGGTCGGGAAGGATGGAGCCGACGACGAGCGCGAGTCCGTCCCACCGGTCGGGCGCCCGCGTCTTGAGGGGCAGCACCGGCACCTGGTGCGCGAAGAAGGTGAACGGCACGCCGGACAGGGTGACACATCGAATC
>CALMLJ010000259.1 GCA_937868025.1 uncultured Acidimicrobiaceae bacterium | reverse complement strand
CCGAACGACATCGTCGTGTCCTGCAGCGGGCACTCGCCGCCCTTGTCGCACACGGGGCAGTCGAGCGGGTGGTTGATGAGCAGGAACTCGAGGACACCGTCCTGTGCCTTCTGCACCTTCTCGGACTGGGTGTCGACCGACATCCCGTCACCGCACTCGAGCATGCAGCTGGGCTGCAGCGCCGGGCCGCGACCGGTGTCGACCTCGACGAGACACATGCGGCACATGCCGACGGGGTTCATGCGCGGGTGGTAGCAGAACCGCGGGATGTAGGTGCCGGCGCGCTCGCAGGCGTCGATGAGCAGCTCGCCCTTCTGGGCGGTGACCTCGGTGCCGTTGACGGTGATCGTGACCGGCGAATCGATCGTGATGGGCTTGGGTGCCTCAGGCATGGGGCGCTCCGTCCTGCGCAGCGGCTCCCGCCGCTGACCCGGCGAGCGGGCGGTCGTCGAGAGATGCGGACGCGACGGCGATGAGGTCGCGCTTGGTGATCTTGGCCTCGAACTCGTGGCGGAACCGACGGATGGCCGACGTGATCGGCGCGACCGACGACGGCCCCAACGGGCAGATGGTCGTCTGCTTCGGCGGGAACGGCACGGCGGCCAGGCCCTGGGAGGGATCGGCGGCGACGGGATACGGCCCGGGCGAGATGTTGTCGGCGACGTCGAGCAGCAGATCGATGTCGCTCGGACGACCTTGGCCGTCGAGGATGCGCTGGAGGATCTTCTCCTCCCAGCTCGTGCCCTCACGACACGGCGAGCACTTTCCGCACGACTCACGGGCGAAGAAGCGCACGACCCGCAGGCACGCCTTCACGGCGTCGGTCGAGTCGTCCATCACGACGATGGCTCCCGAACCGAGCATCGAACCGGCGGCACCGACGACCCGGCCCTCGAGTGGCAGGTCGACGTCCTCGGGGAAGAACCACGGGGCGGACGCTCCACCGGGGATGAACATCTTGAGCGAGTGGCCGTCGCGGTAGCCGCCGCCGTACCGCTCGTCCTCGAACAGCTCGCGGTAGGTGGTGGTGCCCTGGTGGATCTCGAAGACACCCGGGGTCTTCACGTGACCCGAGACGGCGACCAGACGGGTCCCGGGTGAGGCCTCCGACCCGTACGCCTTGTAGGCGTCGGCGCCGTTGTTCAGGAGCCACGGCAGGTTCGACAGCGTCTCGACGTTGTTGACGACCGTCGGCTTGAGGTAGAGGCCCTTGGCCGCCGGGAAGTACGGGGGCTTGAGCCGGGGCATACCCCGGTTGCCCTCGAGCGACTCGATGAGCGCCGTCTCCTCACCCACGATGTAGGCGCCGGCGCCCCAGTGCAGGACGATGTCGACGCTGAAGTCGGTGCCGAGGATGTTGTTGCCGACCAGGTTGGCGGCGTACGCCTCGTTGAGTGCGGCGGCGATGCGTTCCTGCGCGTGCGCCATCTCGCCGCGGACGTACAGGAACACCTGCGCTGCGCCGATGGCGTAGGCGGCGATCAGGCACCCCTCGATGAGCTGATGGGGATCGCGCTCCATGAGGATGCGGTCCTTGTACGTGCCCGGCTCGGACTCGTCGCCGTTGACGACGATGTAGCGCGGCCACACGCCGGGCGGGCAGAAGCCCCACTTGGTGCCGGCGGGGAAGCCGGCGCCACCACGACCGAGGACGGTCGCGGCGCGGACCTCGTCACCTACCTGCTGGGGCGACTTGGAGAGGGCGATCTCGAGGCCGGCGTACCCGCGGTAGCTGCCGGAGTTCTTGTAGCCCTCGAGGGTGTGACCGTCGGCGACGTCCCAACGTGACGTGACGATGTTGAGCGGCAACGACGCATCGCCGGAGGCGGTGTTCGAGACAGTGGTCATGACTCGCTCCCGACGTTCGCGGCGGCGTTGCGGGCGGCGTACCACGCCGGCTCGGTCTGCTGCTCGGGCGGCGTGATGTTGGCGATCTGATCGCCGACCAACTGCTGGCGCACGAGACCGAGGGTGCCGTGCGGCGGGATGTCGCTGCGCTTACCCGACCGGATCTCCGCGACGACCTCGTCGAAGTCGTCGTTCGTGACCCGGTGGAAGTAGCGGTAGTTGATCTGGCAGGCCGGGGCCTCGGTGCACGCCGCGATGCACTCGACGTCCTCGATGGTGAAGAGGCCGTCGGGCGTGGTGCCGCCGGCGCTGATGCCGAGGGTCGACTCCGCGTGGGCGAGGAGCTCCTCGCCGCCGAGCAACTGGCAGCTGATGTTCGTGCACACGTTCACCACGTACTTGCCCACGGGTGTGCGCTTGAACATCTCGTAGAACGACGCCGTGCCGAGCACTTCGGCGGCGGTGATGCCGACCAGCTCGGCGATGTGGCTCATCGCGTCGTCGGCAAGGTAACCGTCCTGCTCCTGGGCCAGGTGGCAGAGCGGAATCGTCGCCGACTTCGGCCGCGGGTAGCGGGCGATGATCTCGAGCGCGAGCTGCTCGTTGTCGGGGGTGAAGCGGGCCATCAGCGATCGACCTCACCCATGATGGGATCGACCGACGACACGATGGCGACGGTGTCGGCGATCAGGCTGTCGCGCATCAGGTGCGGCAAGGTCTGCAGGTTCACGAAACTCGGTCCCCGGATGTGCATGCGGTAGGGCTTGGCGGAACCATCGGAGACGATGTAGCAGCCCAGCTCGCCGCGGGGCGATTCGACAGCGGCGTACGCCTCGCCCTCGGGAACCTTGAAGCCCTCGGTGAAGATCTTGAAGTGGTGGATGAGCGCTTCCATCGACTCGTCGATGCGCGCCCGCGGCGGCGGCGTCACCTTCTTGTCCTGGATGCGGTAGTCGCCGGTCGGCATCTTCTCGAGGATCTGCCACACGATGCGGATCGACTCGTGGATCTCGGCGAGCCGGATCGCGTAGCGGTCGAAGCAGTCGCCGTAGGTGCCGACCACGACGTCGAACTCCACGTCGTCGTAGCGGAGGTACGGCTGGTCGCGACGGAGGTCCCAGGCGAACCCGGTCGAGCGAAGGATCGGGCCGGTGGTACCCAGCGCGAGGCACTCCTCGGCGGTGATGACACCGACACCCTGCAGACGCTCGCGCCAGATGGGCTGGCCGGTGAGCAACGTGTCGAACTCGGCCAGCCGGTGCGGAAGGGTCTCGAGGATCTTGATGACGCTGTCGCGCCACCCGTCGGGCAGGTCCGCAGCCACACCGCCGGGGCGGATGTAGTTGTGGTTCATGCGCAGGCCGGTGACCATCTCGAGGA
>CALMLJ010000258.1 GCA_937868025.1 uncultured Acidimicrobiaceae bacterium | reverse complement strand
AGGCTCGCTCCCTCGTCCCTCGGGAGCTTCTTACGCTGCGGTACCTCGCCTGACCTGACTGGCCTCGGCCTCACAACGCGAACTCGACGAGTGGTGACCCGCCGTCGATGAACAGGCGGGCGCCGGGTGCGGTCGCCGCGACGATTCGCCGCAGCGCTGGTTCGGTCGCCTCCGGGTGGCGACCGTCGAGCGCACCGACCCGCACGGCGAACACCAGGTCGTACGGCGGCTCGCCGGGGTGCAGCTCGAAATCCTCGATGGCACAACAGCGGTACGAGAGGGTGCCTGACTCGATCTCGGTCGCGGAGACACGGACGGCCTGTTCGAGGACGGTGCGGGAGCGGTCGATGGCGAGCACGTGACCGTCGCCGATGAGCGCCGCGACGGCTCGTGCGGCGGCGCCGGTGCCGCAGCCGACCTCCAGCACCCGGAGACCAGGCCGGAGCGGCAACGCGTCGACGATCTCGGCGAGGCGGGCGGACAGCACGGGAGTCGACTCTAGGAGCCACTTCGAGGTTCGGGGTAGCCCGACAACGGAGACGCCAGGGTGCGGGATCGGCGCTACGGAACCGAATTCGTACCGTTGGACCCATGAGCGACGCGACGGTTCCAACTCCCACCCCCGGCCCAGCCCCGATGCAGTCCTCCGCCGTCGAAGCAGTGTCCGCGAGACTGCCGGAGGTGATCCGTCGATTCGGCCGGGAGAGCGTGTACCTGCTGGTGGGGTTCCCCATCGCGCTCGCGGCGTTCGTCCTGATCGTCACCGGGTTGTCGGTCGGCGCCGGGTTGCTCGTCACGGTGATCGGGCTGCCGATCCTGACGGCCACGATCTTCGTCGCACGGGGGTTCGCCCAGCTGGAGCGGACCCAGGTCGCGGGCGTGCTCGGGCGGGAGTACCCGCCGGCGCGCTATCACCGGCCCGACTCCGACGCCGGTTGGTTCCGTCGGATGGTGACTCCGCTCGGCGACCCGCAGTCGTGGCTCGACGTGTTGCACTCGCTCGTCGGCTTCATCACGGCGACGGTCGCCTGGTCGTTCGCCCTCACCTGGTGGGCGGGTGCGCTTGCCGGCTTGTCGTTCCCGGCGTGGGGCTGGGCTGTCCCGAACGGCCCCAGCGACGAGGACCTCCCCGAACTCCTCGGCTTCGGGCACTCGTTCGCGGTGAAGGCCGTGTTCTACGTGGTGACCGGTGTCTTCTTCGCACTCACCCTGCCGTTGGTCATCCGGGCGTTCAGCCTGCTTCGCATCGGGCTCGCCCAACTGCTGCTCCTGAGCCGGGCCGAGTCCCAACAGCAGGTCGACGAGCTCGTGGTCGGGCGGCGCGCCGCCCGGTCGGCCGAGGCCAGCGCGCTGCAGCGCCTCGAACGCGACATTCACGACGGGCCCCAGCAGCGGCTCGTTCGCCTGTCGATGGATCTCGGTCGGGCCCAGAAGCAGGCCGGGCCCGACAACCCCCAGCTCCAGGGAACGCTCGACGCCGCGCTCCGCCAGACCAAGGACACGCTGGAGGAGTTGCGAGCGCTCTCGCGGGGCATCGCCCCACCGGTGTTGACCGATCGTGGCCTCCGGGCGGCGCTCGAGGAATTGGCAGCACGTTCGATCGTGCCGATCGAGGTCGACATCGACCTCCCCGCCGGTCGGTTGCCCCACCACGTGGAGACCGCCGTGTACTTCGTGGTCTCCGAGGCGCTCACGAACGTCGCCAAGCACAGCGGGGCGACGCAGTGCATGATGACGGTCCACCTGGTGGGCGAGGAGGTTCGGGTGCGGGTGAGCGACGACGGGCACGGTGGTGCCCACCTGTCGAAGGGGCATGGTCTGGTCGGGCTGCACGACCGGGTGCGGGCCGCCGACGGAGTGCTCAACGTCCGGTCGCCTGACGGTGGACCGACAGTCGTCGAAGCCGAGGTGCCGTGCGGATCGTGATCGCCGACGACTCGCTGCTGCTGCGGGAGGGTCTCCAGCTGTTGTTGACCGAGGTCGGCCACGAGGTGGTCGCCGCCGTCGGGGACGGTCCGTCGTTCGTTGAGGCTGTCCTGACTCAACGACCCGACGTGGCGTTGGTCGACGTCCGCATGCCGCCGTCGCACAGCGACGAGGGGCTGCGGGCCGCCGTGTCGGTTCGGGCCGAGTGGCCCGAGGCGAAGGTCATGGTGCTGTCGCAGTACGTCGAGGTGTCCTACGCCGACGAGCTACTCGGCACGGGCAGCGGCGGAGTCGGGTACCTGCTGAAGGATCGGGTGTCGGCCATCGACGAGTTCCTCGACAGCGTCGAGCGGGTTGCCGCCGGGGGCACGGTGCTCGATCCGCAGGTGGTGTCGCAGCTGATGGTGCGGCGCCGTGGTGATGACCCGGTCTCGACCCTCACGCCGAGGGAGACCGAGGTGCTCGGCCTCATGGCGGAGGGCCGGTCCAACGCCTCGATCGCGCAGGCGCTGGTCGTGAGTGACGGTGCCGTCGAGAAGCACACACAACGCATCTTCGCGAAGCTCGGGCTCCCGCCCGACGAAGGGCAACACCGACGGG
>CALMLJ010000257.1 GCA_937868025.1 uncultured Acidimicrobiaceae bacterium | reverse complement strand
AGCTTGACGGTGTCGTCGTGGCCGTCGGGGCAGGGTGCCGGGTCGTTCGCCTGCGCCATCGGGCGCTCCACCTCGAAGGTGGATCCGCAGGAGCGGCATCGGAAGTCGTAGCGGGCCATCGCCGGAGACTAGTCAGGTCGAGGCCGTCAGCATCGGGTGAGCGAGCTCGGGTCGGTCGACGACCGTCGGGCGGTCCTCCGCCTCGGAGGGGTGCCAGGGGTGCCAGCCACCACCGCGCCGACGGAGCGCCCACGCCGGCGAGTCGCCGGCGCCGCCCGCCCGGCCTGCGAGGCGGATCCAACCGTTGTCGACCAGCTGAGCGACCGCGGGAACCGAACGCAGCGCCCGGTCAACCGTGGCGGTCTCGGCGTCGATCACGACGAGGAGGCGCATCGGATCGTGCACGCCGGTGCCGGCGAGGCTGACCGACTCGGCGGGCAGTCCCAGACGGATGTCGCCGCCCGCCCCCTCGATCACACCGACACCGCCCACGAGGTTGTGCGCCGTCTTGGTGCCGGCCCCCAGACCGGCGGGGTCGATGGTCGAGAGCCGATACTGCGAGCTGATCCAGTGGGCGACGACCAGTGGGCCGCCGAGGATCGCCTCGAGGATCGCGCCGTCGGTGTCGTCGTCGGCGTCGTAGGAGTGGAGGAACGCACGACGTTCGAGGTCGAGCGGTGCCGTGAGTGCCCGAGGTCCGATGACGATCGCGGCGTTGCCGGCCAGACCCCATTCCGGGACGACCTGCGCCCAGTCGTGGCCCCGGCGCCGCACCCGGTCGGGCCGCGGCCCGACGAATGTGCCGACGCCCGACGGCAGTGCCGTTCCGCGTTCGGCCGCGAGGTGGAACCCTGCGAGGTCGAGGTCGGCTTCGACCCCGGCGAGGTCGGTGCGGTGAGAGGCGGGAACGAGGCCGCGATCGAGGACGGAGACCCGGTCCGATGTCGTGTCGTGCTCAGCGGCGACGAACCACGTGTCGTCGGGCAACGCGAGCCCGGCGGCCGCCAGTCCGGCGCGCACCGCGGGATCGTTGAGCAGGTTCGCTGCCACTCGGGCGTTGTTGCCTCCGCCCCGCCCGCCGCACGCGCCGCAGTCGAGCGCCGAACGGTGGAGGTTGTTGACGTGCGAGCTCCGGTGGCCGCACAGCACCACGAGGCGCGCCGGGTTGCGCCAGATGCCAGTCGTCCGGAGGATCGACGTTGCCACCGCGACCTGCTCGTCGGTCGTCCACCACCGGATCGGGTCGGGCGTCATGGTCGTCGGCGACTCGGGCGCGATGGCCCGGCGCACCGCCCGCGCCGCCGAGGCGTGGGTCGCCGGCGCCACGGTTCTGGCAGCGCTCACGGCACCGGTTGCCCACCCGAACGTCTCGGCGAGGGCGAACGGTGCCGCGGCCGACCGCTTCGTCGTAGCGAACACCTCGTGAATCGCGTGCAGCCCCGCCATCCCCCGGTCGTGTCGTTCGGTCCCGACCTCGACGACGGCGGCCTGCGGCTCGACGATGACGGGACACGAGGCCACGGCGTCGGCAGCATCGAGATCGGTGACGGCGATCGCCAACCCGAAGAACCCGGCGAACCCGATCGTCTCGTAGGGGCCGGTCGCCTCGAGCTGTCGACGAAGGCCCTCGGACCGTGCGTCGATGCAGCACACGACCTGCGCCGGAGCGCGGAACCCGGGCTGCGGCGTGGCCCGACCCGGAGCCGATTCGGTCGTGGCGAGCGACGACAGGAGGTCGTCGCGGTAGTGGCGTTCGAACGCGTCCCGCCAGATGGCCAGGCGTGTTGCGCCGGCCCGCTCGGCCGGCTCGGTGCCGTGGGCGGCGGCCGTCCGTCGAGCGAGCCGGCGGGCGTCGTTGCCGGACAACAGCGCCGCCTCGTACGCGAGTCGGATCGCCAGGAGATCGACCAGGTCGTCGCCATCCGCGCCGGACGAACGCAGCATCGCTGCCGTCCATCCCGGGTGCCGATGGAGATGCCGGCGGAGGTACTCCTCGTGATCGGGCCGGTCGACGCCGAGCTCGATGAGAAGGCGCATCACGGCATCATCGGATCGCTCGGGGAGGACCGCGAGCAGGTGGGCGAACGACGCGCCGATGCGGCGCGCCGGCCGGGGATCGTGACGCACGAGCGACGTCCAGCTCGCGTAGAGGCCGCCCTCGCGGCCCGGCATCGGCGACGCCGGGTGATCGCTCAGGTGGGCGGCGCACCACCACGAGGACAGCTCGTCCACCGTGTCGGCCCATGACGTGCCGGCGCCGAGGTCGTGCCACTCGCTGAGTAGGACCGGCCGGATCGTGGGGACGTCGACGGCGGGGGCGTGCAGGAGCTGTTGGACCAGGCGATCGATGTCGTCGTCGTCCGGCTCGCCCCCGGTGTCGGTGAGGTGGTCACGCGCTGCGCACCGGAGCTCGGCGGCCGAGATCCGGCCCTCCTCGTACCGCGCCCGGTAGCTGAGCTCGTCGAGCTCGGCACGCACGCCCCGTTCGGCGGCGGCGAGCTCGACCGCCCGCTCGATCGGGAGGTGTTCGGACGCGACCAGCGGGTTGGTCGCCACGAAACGTTCGAGGGGCCACGACGGAGCGAGGTCGTTCGTGGCCCGAACGATCGTCGACCGAATGCGGGCCCGGCGGGCGTCGTCGGCGCTCGACTGCTGCGCCCCCTGGAGCGCCGTTGCCGATGACCGGCGACGGAGGTTCGCCGTCGGGACGGAGGCGGCGGCGACGAGCATCCAGACCTGACGGGCAAACCCCCCATGCCGCCGGGCGATCGGACCCGACGCTGTGGTGATCCCCGCCACGACCATGATCGCCCCGACCGCCAACCAGACGGCGCCACGGGGTGCGTCCGCTCCTGCCGTCGGCGCAACCCACCCGTCGACCGCTGACGACAGCCCGGTGAGCGCGGTGAATCCGACCGCCACGGCCGGGATCGGCAGGAGTCGACCTTGCCACGACATCTGCGGCGTCCGGGCCCACCACTGGGCGAAGCCGTAGGCGACCGTGACCCCGGCGAACGCCACGGGGAGGACGGCGGCGGGGTGATCGAGGAAGTGCGGTCGGACGAGGGCCAGGCCCAGCGCCACGATGCCGGACGCCGTTGCTCCGGCGCATGCCAGCACGGCTGCGGTTGGGCGGGCACTGCGGGGATGGCGGTGGCGGCCGCCGTCGTCGAGCCCCGAGCCGGCGCCGAGGAAGAGCGAGCTCTTGAACGCACCGTGAGCCATCAGATGCACCACTGCGGGTCCGACGAGGCCGAGGGAGCACTGCAGCACCATGAACCCCATCTGTGCGACCGTCGTCCACGCCAGGCCACTCTTGACGTCGGGTCGTGTGCGTCCGACCGCCATGCCGAGCACGATGCCGGCGACTGCTGCCAGGACGGCAGCGATGGTGATCGCCGTGGAGGTGGCGAGGAGCGGGTGCCAGCGGATGAGGAGGATGGCCGAACCGTTGACGACACCGGCGTGCAGCATCGCCGACACCGGTGTCGGCGCCTCGACCGACGTGGCGAGCCAGCCGCAGAACGGCAACTGGGCCGACCGGGCCAGCGCCGCGACGAGGATCGCCGCTCCGACGACCAGCGGCAGCCAGGTGCCCGAGGTGCGGAGCGCTGCGACGGTGGAAGCGATGCTGCTGGTCGTCGCCGTGTTGGCGGTGGCGAGGGTCGCCACGACACACGCGAGGACGACGCCGATGTCGCCTACGGCGAAGGCCCTCGCGGCACGCCGGGCGGCGGTGCGGGCGCCGGGCCGCCCGTCGAAGCCGATGAGCGCGACCGTCGAGGCGCTGACCGCGAGCCAGGCGGCCGCCATCAGCCACGGTCGTCCGGCGAAGGCCAGGAGAACGGTCGATCCGGTGAGGGCGTTGGCGGCGACGAAGAAGCGGTCGGCCCGGGCGTCGGCGGCCAGTGATCGCCCGGCGAACGTCGTGACCACGACGGACATGGTCGTGACGAACACCGCGATGCCGGTTCCGAAGCGGTCGAGGTCGAGCAGGCCGTCCCCGACGTGATCGGAGGTGGCCGCTGCGATCGTGGCGAGCGCCGCGCCGAGACCGCCCCCGAGCCGTTGGAGTGCCACGGCGCGGTACCGGTGACGCCGGCCGATCGCGGAGCCGACGAGAGCGGACGTCCAGAGGACGATGACGATCGAGAGGGCGATGAACGTATCCATATACGTGTAATATGACACGCGAAACAGAATTCGGCAATAGTCGAGCAACAAAATGGCGACGAAGGGCGGTTTGGAACACATGAAGTCGCAAACGTGTAACGTGAGGCGCATGTTGCGGGATGCATCTACAGGGCCCGACGGTCGGAGACGACCGGTGGTCGGCATGGTCGGAGGCGGCCAGTTGGCCCGAATGACGGCCGGCGCCGCTGCTCGGCTCGGAGTGTCGCTCTCCGTCCTCGATCCCGACCCGGGCTGTCCGGCGGCGGTCGGGGCCTCGGTCGTCGTCGCCGACGTGGACGACCTGACGGCACTCGTCGCCTTCGGTCGAGAGGTCGACGTGGTCACGTTCGACCACGAACGGATCCCCGTCGAGCTGGTCGAGGCGCTCGAGGCCGAGGGGGTGGCGGTCGCTCCCGGGTCTGCTTCCTGCCGGTTTGCGTTCGACAAGGCCGACTCCCGGGCTCGCCTCGACGACCTCGGCTACCCCGTGCCGCGCTTCGAGATCGTGAGCGACGCCGCCGGGATCGTGAGCTTCGGCGACCGGTACGGGTGGCCCGTCATGGCGAAGGCCGCCTGCGGCGGCTACGACGGACGCGGGGTCAGCGTCGTCGAACCCGGTGACGAGGCGGCGGCCGCCGCCCTCCTCGGTCCGGTGATCGTCGTCGAGGAACTGGTCGACTTCGATCAGGAACTGGCCATCATGGTGGCCCGTCGTCCCAACGGCGACTCGGTGACGTACCCGCTCGTGTCGACCGTCCAGAGCGAGGGCATGTGCGTCGAGGTCGTCTGTCCGGCCGCCGTCCCCGCAGCGGTCGCCGACGCAGCTCGGCGCCTCGCCGTCGAGCTGGCGGACGCCGTCGAACTCGTCGGGGTGATGGCCATCGAACTGTTCCTCGTCGACGACGAACTGCTCGTCAACGAGCTCGCCACCCGGCCGCACAACACCGGCCACCACACCATCGAAGCGTGTGTCACCTCCCAGTTCGAACAACACCTGCGGGCGATCCTCGATCTCCCGTTGGGCAGCACCGAGCTGCGGGCTCCGGCCGCGGCGATGCGGAACGTCGTCGGTTCGCCGGAGTCCCACGAACCGACCGAACGCCTCGCCGAGGCGCTCGAGGTCACCGGCGCCCACGTCCACCTCTACGGCAAGCAGCCACGTGCCGGCCGAAAGCTCGGCCACGTCACCGCGCTCGGCGCAACGGTCGACGAGGCCCGCTCGGTCGCCGAGCGCGCGGCCGATCGACTCAACGGCACGGCCAGCCCAGTGGGGGAGCGCTCATGACCGGGCAACCGCTCGTCGGCATCGTGATGGGGAGCTCGTCGGATCTCGAGACGATGCGGCCTGCTGCCGACGTCCTCTCGGAGTTCGGCATCTCCGCCGAGATCCGGGTCGTGTCGGCCCACCGGACGCCCCAGGGCATGATGGACTACGCCGCGTCGGCGGCGAGCCGGGGTCGACGGGTCATCATCGCCGGAGCCGGTGGCGCCGCCCACCTGCCGGGCATGCTCGCAGCGATCACCGACCTCCCCGTGATCGGCGTGCCGGTGCCGTTGCGCCATCTCGACGGCATGGACTCGCTGCTCTCGATGGTGCAGATGCCGGCTGGTGTGCCCGTCGCCACCGTCTCGATCGGCGGTGCCCGCAACGCAGCGCTGCTGGCCGCACGAATCCTCGCGCTCGCCGATCCCCGCCTCGTCCCCCTCCTCGAGGCGGACCGGGAGCGACGTCGTGCCCTCGCCGAGGAACAGGACCGGATCGTCGCCGGGGGCTCCGAATGACCCTCCTCGGCGGAAAGCGACTCCTGATCACCGGCGTGGTGACCACCGACTCGATCGCGTTCGCCACCGCGGCTGCGGCCCTGTCCCACGGGGCCGAGATCATCCTCACCTCCTTCGATCGCGATCGAGAGCGGGCGAGCGAGGCTGCGTCCGAGCTCGGACACCCGATCGAGATGCTCGAACTCGACGTGACCCAGCCGGCCCAGTTCGAGCGCCTCACTGCCGACCTTCGCGACCGCTGGGGCCGACTCGATGGTGTGCTCCACGCCGTCGCATTCGCGCCCCGGGCGGCCCTGGCCGGTGACTTCCTGGCCGCGGACGCAGCCTCGGTCCAGCAGGCCTTCCACACGTCAGCGCACTCCTACGCCTCGCTCGCGAAGGTCCTCGCCGAACTCGCGCCTCCGGGCGAAGGCTCGATCGTCGGGCTCGATTTCGATGCCGCCGGGGCGTGGCCCGTCTACAACTGGATGGGTGTGTGCAAGGCCGCCCTCGAAGCGGTGAGCCGCTACGTCGCTCGCGACCTCGGGCCCAGCGGGATCCGGAGCAACCTCGTCGCCGCGGGTCCGTTGCACACCCGGGCCGCCGGTGGGATTCCCGACTTCGAACTGCTCGCTGCGGCGTGGGAGGCACGCTCGCCCATGCGCTGGGATGTCCGCGACCCCGCACCGGTCGCTGACGCCGTCTGCTTCCTGCTCTCGGACATGGCACGAGCCATCACCGGCGAGATCCTGCACGTCGACGGCGGCTACCACGCCATGGCGGCTGGTCTCGAACGGCCGTGGAACGACGGCACGCCGAGCCCGGACGACGTCGGCTGACGACTGCGCTGCGGAACATCGGAGTTATCATTCGTGAGTCGCGTCGTCCGGACTCGACATCAGGAGATCACCGAATGGACGAGTTGGAGGGGCGGTCGAGCTGGACCTTCCTCACGAACCACGCGCACGTCTTGGTCTGCGTGGCCGAGGAGCCCGACATCCGTGGGCGTGACATCGCGTCCAAGGTCGGCATCACCGAGCGCGCGGCGCAGGCCATCGTCGCCGATCTCGTTGCCGACGGGTATGTCAGCAAGGTCCGTGAAGGCCGCCGCAACCGCTACGAGGTGCACCCCGACGAGCCGCTGCGGCATCCCCTCGAGCACGATCACACGGTCGGAGAACTCCTCGTCACGCTCGGCCGACTCAAGCCGAAACGCCGGAAGTCGGGCTGACGGCGCTCGATCGTCAGCACACCCCCTGAGTCGACCGATACGCTGCGGCCCATGATCACCGAGGGACGGCGTCGCCGGGTTCGTGGGTTCGGGGCAGCCGTGGGCGCGCTCTTTGTGCTCGCCGGATGCGCGCCCGAATCACCCGCGCCGCCGACCCAGCTCGACATCACCACGCAGCTCACGTGGTGTGGCGGCGTGATCCCGCCGCCGGGGGAGCCGTGGTGCCACACCTCGTCGCCCTCGACGGCGATCGAAGTGCGACAGCGCCGTGACGTGATCCACCAGGTGACCACCGGCGCCGATGGCCGAGCGGTCGTCGACGTCGCTCCCGGCACCTACGTCATCGCAGCAGCCGACCCGCCGGGTTACATGGAGTGCGATGCTCCGATGGTGACCGTTGCCGCCGGCACCACGGTGGCCGTCGTGCAGACCTGCACCGTCTTCGCACCCTGATCACACCCCCGGATGGGCCGCCGCAGCGGCACCACCCGGGGGCAAGCGTGATCGATTGCCGCTACGCCGGCGGAGCCTGCGGAGCGTTGAGGACGATGTCGATGCCGTTGTAGTTGCTCGACAGGGTCGACCCGTCGGGCGACAGGTAGCCCTGCAGCGGTGTGGAGTTGAAGGTCATGCTCGCGACCTCGCAGGCCACGCTGCCGCCGAATGTCTGCACGCCGAAACCGAGCGACGTGAGGTCGACCGTGCCGACGAAGTTCGAGCCGTACACGTTCACGGTGGCCGACAAGCCCAGCGGACCGGTCCACACGCCGGCGCGCAGGGGCGGGCAGTTCTGGACGGAGATCGTCTTCTGAATCTGTGCGGACGCGGCGTGCGTGGCGTCGCCCGGTTCGTTCGCGTTGATGACGCAGCTGCCGAGCGACTCGTAGGTCACGACGCCGTCGACCAGCGAGCAGCCGGTGCTCGATGCGGCGAGCGTGAACACCACCGGCAGGCCCGACGTCGCCGTGGCGGTCGGGGTGTACTGCTTGCCGATGTAGCCGACCGACGGCGGGTAGAAGTAGATGCCGTAGTACGGCGGGTAGGACGGCTCCGGAGCACATGCCGATGCGACGAGCGCGGCGAGGCCGACCATCAACGGCACCAGAACGGCGCGCGTGCGTGAATGAATCGTTGACATGAGAGATCCCCCCTGTTTGGTTCGACGAAGTTATCAGGCGCCGTCGGGACAGGCCGGGTACCTCCGCCGCGTGGCAGGCTCTGGCGTGCGCGAGCAGACATCAGACCACGGCCGTGACGGGTTGCCGACGCAGAAGGAGCCGCTCGTGCTCCGGCTCCGAGGCTCGCAGGCGGAGATGGGCCGGCAGTTCGGGACATACTGCTCCGAGGCAGGGCGTCACGAAGCCGCGCTCCAGCTCTACGCCGACCGCCCGACGATGGCGGCCCGCATGGTGGCGGCGGGGCTCCCGTTCGCGGTGCGACACGGCGTCGAGCGCGCCGCCGACGCCGTCTTCGCCGTGCAGCGCCGCAGGTTGCACCGCGAGCGGACCCGACGGTTCCCCGAGTTCGTTGCTCGCACCGAGGCCGGGTTCGAGCCCCTCGGCCGATCCGACGCCGATGTCGACGCCGTGTTCGTCATGGACGTGCTGCAGAACGCCGTCGGCACCATCGGCCGCACTTCCATGTTCCACCATGCCGAGGTCGCTGCAGCGGCGATGTGCTCGAGCGTTGCGGTGTGGGGCGGAGCAACCGCGAGCGGCGACCTGCTGCACGCCCGCAACTTCGACTTCCCGGGTGCAACCATCTGGGACCTCGCCCCGACGATCGTGTTCTGCGAGCCGGTGGACGGTCTGCGATACGGGTTCGTCACGACGAACGGTGTGGATGCTCCGGGCATCACCTGCTGGAACGAGGCGGGCCTCACGCTGACGGTGCACACTCGCTTCCATCGCGACGTCCGTTGGTCGGGCCCGTCGGTGATCGACCTCGGGCACGAGATCATCCGGTCGTCGGACACGATCGAGGCCGCGGTGGCCTGCGCCCGCCGGCTCGGAGCGTCGTCGTCGTGGGGCCTGCTCATCTCCTCGGCAGCCGAACGATCGGCGGTCGTCGTCGAACTCGCCGGTCCGCACGTGGCACTCACCGAGCCCGGGCCCGCCGAGCACCTGTCGTGCACCAACCGCTACCTCGACTCCGGTCTCCGCCGTCGCGAGGTGACGACGAGCCATGCATTCGCCCTCGATTCGGACAACCGGTTCGCTCAACTCGAGGCGTTCGTCGCGAAGCAGTCGGGGGGCATCGACGCCGATGCGCTCGAAGATCTGCTGGGCGACTACGGGGCCCCGGGCCTGGTCGACCGGTCCGACGACGTCGTCCGTCTCTCGGGCACCAGCGTGGTCTCGCCGGTCTCGGTCGCGTCGATCGTTGCCGACCCCGCCGAGGCCGTCATGCGCGTCTCGGTGGGTCGGGCGCCGAGCGGGTTGGGCCCCTATCTCCGAGTCCCGTGGTCGTGGGACGGCGAGGTCGGCATCGTCGCCGAGCCGGGCGAACTCGGCCCTCGACGTGGCCGCACTCATCGTGGCGAACCCGTCCCGGACCACCACGTGGACGTCGCCCACCGGTTCAGCTCGGTCGTGCAGGGCGCGCTCGACCGGGACGCGCCCCATGTCGTCCGTGCCGGCTTCGTCGACCTGTGCGACCGTGTCCCGACCGAGCCGGGATTCCACGCGATGGCCGCGTACCTGGCGGTCCTCGACGGCGACCTCGACGACGCCCGCACCCACCTCGACGTGGCGCTCGGGTTGGAGGGGACGCCGGTCGTGCGGGCGCAGCTGCTGCTCACCCGCTCCCGGGTGCACGCCGCAGCCGGACGGCCCGACGCAGCCACGGCCGACCGCACCGAGCTGGCGTCGATCACCGAGCCGGCCGCAGCGGCGATGCGTGCCACGGCGGCTGCCGAGGTGACCCGTCCGTTGTCGTTGCGACGGCTCCGGCTCATGTCTCCCGACGTGATGCTGCTCGATCTCCACGCCTGACCGGCGGGTACCCACCGAGCGGTTCAGCGCACCGGCGCGTCCGTCCGGAAGGTGGCGTCGAACCCGAGGTCGGTGTCGCCGTGGCCGATGACGACCACCGAGCGTCCTGCCAGGCCGTCGACGAGGTCGTGCAGGACCGCACCGGCGGTGTCGGCGTCGAGGTGCGCCGCCGGTTCGTCGAGCACGACGACCCGATGGTCGCTCAGCAACACGCGGGCGAGGGCGAGCCGGTGCCGTTGGCCGCCGCTCGCCGTCGTTGCCGCCCGGCCGAGGAAGGTGTCGAGCCCTTGTGGCATCTCCCGGACCCAGTCGCCGAGGCGCATGGCGTCGAGGGCGGCCCAGAGCTCGTCGTCGCGGGCGTCGGGGGCGGCGATCCGGAGGTTCTCCCGGATCGACGTGTCGGCGAGCCACGGGTCCTGGGTGCACCACGTCACCGACCGGCGGACCTGTGCACCCCCGAGCGCCGTCGAGTCGACACCGCCGACCGTGTACTCGCCGTCGGCGGGGACGAGGAACGCCACGAGTCCCGCTGCGAGGGTCGACTTTCCCGACCCGCTCGGTCCACGCACCGCGAGCCGCGAGCCCTCCGGCAGTGCGAGGTCGAGGTCGGTCAGCACCGGGGGGCCGCCGGGCCACGAGAACGTGACGCCGTCGAGCACGAGGTCGGCGTCCGGCCCCGCTGCGGCCGGATCGTGTGGCTCGGGTGCAGGATCGGGCCGCGTCAACAGCGCCCGCAACCGCGAGGCCGATGCCGCGACGACCGACGTCGACTCCGCGCCGGCGACCGACGGCGTGACGAGCTCGATCACGGCCAAGGGGAGCAGAACCGCAACGCCGATGGCGGGACCCGACATCCCGGCTGCAGGCCCGCCGACGACGGCCGCCGTCGCGGCCGCGGTCCACGGGCCCAGCGCGGCGAGGAGACCCGATGCTGCCGCTGCGGTGCGCCCGCGCGCTTGCTCGACGGACGTGACCTTGACGGTCGCGACGGCGATCGGTTCGGCCCAGTGGGCGGTGGCCCCCAGCGCAGCGATCTCCCCGGAGTGTTCCGCCAGGTCGAGGAGCCGGGTCGCCACCGCTGACTTCGACGCGACGAGCGATGCGGCCGAGCCGAGCGCCCGCCGGCCCACCCAGAGCGGCACGAGGACGGCGGCGATCGCCAACGCCGCAGCGAGGACCACGGCGGCCGGGCCGGCGACCACCGCCACGCCGACGACGGCTGCCGCCGCGACGGTGACCGAACTGATCGCCGGTCCAACGATCCGAAGCTCCAGATCGCCCAGCCGGTCGACGTCGTCGACGACCGAGGAGAGCATCTCGCCACGCCCGGTGCGGGGCAGGCCTGCCGGGACGAGGCGACCCAACTGTCCGACGACGGTGGCTCGGATCCCGCCGAGCCGCCGCAGTGTTGCGTCGTGGGACGCGAGTCGTTCGGCGTAGCGGAGGACACCCTTGCCGAGCCCGAACGCCCGCACGGCGACGGCGACGACGGCGAGGTCGGCGAACGACGGGTGCTCCGCCGCCCTGAGGATGAGCCAGGCGGCCGTGCCGGCGAGCCCGATGGTGCACGCCTCTGCCGCGATCCCGAGCGCCCGGGCGCCGGCGATCCGTCCCCGCGACGCCGGCGCGAGCCGACCGAACCAGGCGAGGTCGCCGACCGTGCCCCCAGCGCCGGCGTCGGCGGCGCCGGCGGCGGTGTCACCGGCGATCGGCTCGGGCAGCAGTCGAGGAGGAGCGGCACGGTCGTCGGGGCGACCGGGTGCTGGGTGGCCCGACTCGTGACCGAGGTCGGCGGGCGCCGTCGGACCCGTCGGTGCCATCGGGGAGTGGGCTGCGACCGCGGTGAGGCGGACGACCCGGTCGGCGGCGGCGATGACGGTCGGGTCGTGCGTGACGACCAACACCGCAGTGCCGTGGTCGGCGACCGAGCGGAGTCCGTCGACGACGAGGGCGACCCGCTCGGCGTCGAGGTGCGCGGTCGGTTCGTCCGCGACCAGGACGTCGACATGCCGCATCCTCGCCGTGAGCAGCGCCCGCGCGACGGCGAGTCGCTGGCGTTCGCCGCCCGACAGTTCTCTGGGCCGCCGCGCCTCGGCGTGGTCGAGGCCGACCGCGGCCAGCGCCGCACGACGGCCGTCGGTCGTCGACGTGGGACAACCGAGCGAGACGGATTCGTCCACGGTCGCACCGAGTGCTGCGGGATGTTGGGGGATCGCGACGATCGCCGCCCTCCGTCGATCGCGGGACAGGTCGCCGATCGACACGCCGCCGACCTCGACGCTCCCCGAACCGATCGGCGTGTCACCGGTGACGGCGGCGAGGACCGTCGACTTCCCCGAACCGGTCGGTCCGACGAGCGCGACCACCTCGCCCGGAGCGACGTCCAGGTCGACCGGACCCACCCGATGCCCCCGGACCGCATCGGTGATCACCAAGTCCTCGACGTGGAGGCCACCGGTCGTGACGCTCCCGGTGCCGTCTGGGGACTCCGACAGCGCGTCGACCTCCTCGAGGTCGTCGACGGCGTCCGCCCCGGCGGTGGCGGCGTGGAACGCTGCACCGACGCGGCGAAGGGGGAGCGAGCACTCCGGTGCGAGGAGGAGCACCACGAGCGCGGTGGTCAGCGAGATCGTCCCGTCGGCCAGACGGACGCCGGCGGTGACCGCGACCAGCGCGACCGACAACGTCGCCAACAGCTCGAGGACCAGCGCGGACAGGAACGCGACGCGGAGTGTGCCCATGACGGCTCGGCGGTAGTCGTCGGTGACCTGGCGGACCCGGTCGATCTGCGCCTCTGCCCGGCCGAAGAGCCGCAGTGTCTCGAGGCCGACGAGCACGTCGTGGAAGTGTGACCCGAGCCGCTGCAGCGTGGCCCACTGGCGTTGGGACCGCTCCTCGGTCAACCGGCCGATGAGGATCATGAACACCGGGATGAGCGGCACGGCGATGAGCAGGATCACCGCCGACAGGAGGTCGGCGAACAGGATCCGCACCCCGGCGGCGAGCGGCACGACGGCCGCCAGCCCCAGCGCCGGCGCGTAGCTGCGGATCCAGGGTTCGAGGGCATCGACCCCCGTCGTCGCCAGCGAGGTGACCGTCGAGGGCGTCGCGGCCGCCCGGCCGGGTTCGTCGAGCGCATCGAGCTTCGCCACGATCCCCTCGGTCACGTCACGACGGGTCGCGATGACAGCGGCCGTCGCCGACCGGTCCGTGGCCCACCGGGCGATACCCCGGACGACGCCGATGACGACCAGCGCGACCACGAGTGGGCCGAGCGCATCGGCATCGCCGTCGACCAGCCGGGAGATCCCGTCGGCCAACACCTGCGCCTGCGCGATCACGGCGGCGGCTGTCGCCACCGCCGCGATCAGGCAGACCCCGAGATGGACCCGGAGCGCCGGGATCCGCCGGAGGAGCGCCCGGTCAGCTCCCACCGGGGACGTGCACGGCCGGGATGTGGCGCCGCCCGATCCGCTGACGGAACACCCAGTAACTCCAGGCCTGGTAGCCCACGACGACCGGCGTCATGACCGCGGCGACCCAGGTCATCACCTTGAGGGTGTACGCCGTCGAGCTGGCGTTGTGCACGGTCAGACTGTACGCAACATCGGTCGTTGAGGGCATGACGTCGGGGAAGAGCGACCCGAACAGCGACACCACCGCCGCCGTGATCGCGACCCCGGTGGCGACGAATGCCCAGCCGTCGCGGTCGGCCCGTTCCATCACCGCGCTGGCGAGGAGTGCCACCGCCGCGACCAGCACCGTGGCCCACGTCCACCCCGTGCCGCGTTCGATCTGGTTCCACAGGAGGAAGACGGCGCCGGCGACGATCGTGACCGGCGCGATGCGCCGGGCGGCCGCACGGGCGGCGTCGTGAATCTCCCCCTCGGTCTTGAGCGCCAGGAAGTTGGCGCCGTGGAGGGCGAACAGCGACGCCGTGACGATGCCGCCGAGCAACCCGAACGGGTTGAGGAGCGTGAAGAGCGTGCCCGTGAAGTCGCCGGCCTGGTCGATCGGTACACCGGCGACGATGTTGGCGAACGCGACGCCCCACAGCACCGCCGGCAGCCAGGAGCCGACGGCGATGGCGAGGTCCCACCGCTTGCGCCACCCGTCGTCGTCGACCTTGCCGCGGTACTCGAAGGCGACACCGCGGGCGATCAGAGCGACGAGGATGAGGAAGAGCGGCAGGTAGAACCCGGAGAACAACGTGGCGTACCAGTTCGGGAAGGCGGCGAACGTGGCGCCGCCGGCAGTGAGGAGCCAGACCTCGTTGCCGTCCCAGGTGGGGCCGATCGTGTTGACCATGACACGACGGTCGACCTCGGTGCGGCCGAGCGGGTGCAGCAGCATCCCGACGCCGAAGTCGAAGCCCTCGAGGAAGAAGTAGCCGACCCACAGGACGGCGATGAGGATGAACCAGACGGTGGTGAGTTCCATGACGTGCCTCGTTCTCGTGTCGGATCAGTAGGCGAAGGCCAGCGGCTGGCCCTCGGTGTCGTCGGAACCCTCGGCATCGGGATCGGGCATCACGCCCGCCGGGCCGGCCTTGATGTAGCGGGCGAGGAGCCTGAGCTCGACGACGGCGAGCAGCCCGTAGATGAGGGTGAAGCCCACGAGCGACGTGCCGACGGTCCACGCCGAGACCTTGGAGACGGCGTCGGCGGTGAGGAGCCGCACCTC
>CALMLJ010000256.1 GCA_937868025.1 uncultured Acidimicrobiaceae bacterium | reverse complement strand
CGTTGGGGGTCGAGCTGGATCTCGAGCTGCTCGACGTTGGTCGGCACCGTGACCTCGGGCAGCACGATGGTGGGCTCGGTCGGGGCAGCGGGCTTCTTGCGGGGCGCCCGGGCCTTCTTCGCCAGCGGATCACTGGGATCGGCGTTGTAGTCGAAGAGCTCGACGCCGTCGATGTCGTCGTCGAGATCGTCGCCGACCCGGAACAGCTTCGACAGCGAGCGCCCTCCACCGTCGACCGCCGGCACCAGGGCCTCGCGGAGCATCGGGAGCACGTCGCGGAACGGGAGACCGGCGAGCAGCGTGGTGCCGAGCGCCACGACGAGCACGAGTACGGCGCCCGCGCCCCAGCTGCCGATCAAGCTGCCGAGGCCGCCGCCGGACACACCACCGATGAACCCGCCGGCAGCGGCGTACGCGTCGAGCCCGTCGGCAGAAATCGTCGGCGGAGCGACGATCAGGTGGAGCAGGCCGTTGACGGCGAGGAGCACCACCAGTCCGCCGATGACGCGGCGCGCCACCGAGGTACCGAGCACCTCGCCGGTCTCCTCGTCGATCTCGGGCTCGCGGGGACCGCGAATGAGGAAGTAGGCCGCGACGGCGAACATCGGCGGCACGAGATAGCGGCTGAGACCGAACACCGCGCCGAGCAGGGCGGCGAGGCCCGTGCCGACGGGGCCCGCCGAGTGGCCGTACACCCCGAACGCTCCGACCAGGCCCAGGGCGACGAAGGCCAGCCCCCAGACGTCGTGCCCGCGGCCGTCGAGCACCATCGACAGGGAATCCGCGACCCGTTGGCCCAGCGTCGGTCGCGGTGGCGCTGCGGCCCGCGAGCGCGACGGCGCACGCGTGGACGACCGTTGGGCCGGCTTGGCCCGCGCGCTCGTCGACGACTTCGACGACGTGGACCGGGGCTTCGACGTCTTCTTCTTCTGCGTGGTGGCCATGGCTACGGAGAGGCTACCTCCGACCACCGACAGCGCGGGGGACGCCCCACCCCTCAGGTTTCGGTGGTAGTTGTCCCAAGCAGGTGGGGTCAACTACCCGCAAAAGCAGGGGGATGGGTGAAGCGGGGTCGAAATGAGGCTCGGCCTCGACGACGGGTCTCAGGCCTCGACGACGACCGGAACGATCATCGGCCGGCGCCGCGTCTTCTCACCGACGAACGAGCCGGCGGCCCGACGCACGGCCTTCTCGACCTTCGAGCGCGTCGGGTTGCCCTCGGCGAGCTGGGAGACCACGGCGGCCTTCACCCGGTCCGCGATGCCGTCGAACAGGTCGCCCGACTCCTCGGGCGCCACCCAGCCGCGGGTGGCGATCTCGGGACCGCCGACGAGCGTGCCCGTGGCGAAATCGATGCACACGATCGCCGCGACGACGCCCTCGTTCCCGAGGATCTGGCGGTCACGCAAGGTGCCGCCGTCGATGTCGCCGACCCCGTGCACGTAGACGTACTCGGCGGGGACCCGGCCGGTCATCCGCAGCCCCTGGTCGTCGAGCACCAGCTGGTCGCCGTCCTCGGCGATCAGTGTCTTGCCGGGGGCGACGCCCATCAGGCCGGCGAGGCGCGCGTGGGCGACCATGTGCCGGTATTCGCCGTGCACCGGCACCATCCACTCCGGCTTCGCAACCGAGAGGAGCAGCTTGAGTTCCTCCTCCTTGGCGTGACCGGTGGCGTGCACGTCGGCAATGCCTGAGTGAACGACCTGCGCGCCGAGCCGCACCAGGTTGTCGATCACCTTCGACACCGCGCTCTCGTTGCCGGGGATCGGGTGCGACGAGAGGATCACCGTGTCGTTGCCCGTCACCTTGAGCCAACGGTTCTCACCGCCACCGAGCAGCGTCAACGCCGACATCGGCTCGCCCTGCGACCCGGTCGACACCACGCAGATCTGGCCGTCGTCGTAGTCGCCGATGTCCTCGATGTCGGCGAGCGCCGAGTCGGGGATGTCCAAGATGCCCATCTGGCGGGCCATCGCGATGTTCTTCCGCATCGACCGGCCGAGCGGGATGATGACGCGCCCGAACGACTGGGCGGCGTCGGCGAGCTGCTGCACCCGGTGGATGTGGCTGGCGAAACAGGCCGTGATGATGCGCCGCCCGACGTGCTGGTGCATCAGGTCGTACAACACTCCGCCGACGGCCTTCTCCGAGCGGGAGTGCCCGTGCTCCTCGGCGTTGGTGGAGTCGCTCAGCAGCAAGCGGATGCCGTCGCCGGAGCTGATGCCGCCGATGCGGCTCAGGTCGGACAGTCGACCATCCACCGGTGTGAGATCGATCTTGAAGTCGCCCGAGTGCAGGATCGTGCCCTGCGGGGTGTGGAACGCCGTGGCGAAACCGTGGGGCACCGAGTGCGTGATCGGCAGGAACTCGCAGTCGAAGGGGCCGAACTGCCGTCGCTCGTTGTCCTTCACGACGATGAGCTTGGTGTTCTTGAGGACACCGTTCTCCTCGATGCGGCCCCTGGCCAGGCCGAGGGTGAACTCCGAGCTGATGATCGGGAACTCGAACTCCTGCAGTGCGTAGGACAACGCCCCGACGTGGTCTTCGTGACCGTGGGTGAGGATGCACCCCTCGATGTCATCGGCCCGCTCGCGCAGCCACGTGAAGTCGGGAAGGACGACGTCGATCCCCAACATGTCGGTGTCGGGGAACATGAGCCCGCAGTCGAGGAGCATGATGCGCCCCTCGATCTCGATGGCCGCGCAGTTGCGACCGATCTCTCCGAGCCCGCCCAGGAACGTGATGCGAACCGCTTCGGCAGCCATGAATGTGGTGGAGTCCTTTGGTTACGGGAGGGTCGCTGGCGGTGACGCCGCGAACGCCGGTCAGGTCAGGCCGGCGAGTACTTCGCGGGCCCGTGGTTCGAGCCAGTCTGGCGCAACTCCCATCGGAGGGCGGCATTGTCCGACCTTGAGCCCCAGCACCCGCAGCATCGCCTTGGTGGGGACCGGGTTCGGAGCCTCGTCACCGGTCTCGAACTCGTAGCTCTCGATCAGCCCCTGGTTGAAGCGAACCGCCTCGCCGATGTCACCCTTCGCGAACGCGGCGATCATGTCGCCGATCTGACGACCGGCCCAGTGGCTCGCGACGCTGATCACGCCGACAGCGCCGACCGACAGCAACGGGAGCGTGAAGGGGTCGTCGCCCGAGTACACCTCGAACCCGTCGGGAGCATCGCGGAGGAACCGGGCGGTCTCGGCGGGGTTGCCGGCGGCGTCCTTGAGGCCGACGAGGTTCGGCACCTCGTGCACGAGCCGCAGCATCGTGGCGGTGTTGATCTTGCGGCCGGTACGAACGGGGATGTCGTAGATGACGACCGGCAGCGGGGTCGCCGCGGCGACCGAGCGGAAGTAGTGGTCGAGGCCGGCCTGCGACGGGCGGTTGTAGTAGGGACCGACGACGAGCACACCGTCGACGCCGAGCTGTTCGGCGCGGCGGGTGGCCGAGACCGCGTACGCGGTGTCGTTGGAGCCGGTTCCGAGCAGCAACGGGACCTTGACCGCGGAGCGCACCGCCCGGGTCAGCGCGACCTCCTCGGAGTCGCTCAGCACCGGGCTCTCACCCGTGGTGCCGGCGAGCACCAGGCCGTCGCTGCCGTTGTCGACCAGCCAGGCCGCCAGGTTGGCGGCCGAATCGAGGTCGAGAGCACCCCCCTCGTCGAACGGGGTGACCATGGCGGTGATGACCCGGCCGAAGCGCGGAGCGTCGAGACTCATGGCGGAGACGCTACTGCCATGAGCATGGCCGCAAGAAGCGCTTTCGGTTGGTGGCGCACCGCTGGCGGGGTGACCGAGCGGTCACGATCGGTGTTCGTGGCTCCGCTCCAGGCCCAGCGTCGCGAGCAGGTCCTCGTGCAGTTCGAACCAGATCGTGTGGTACGAGTCGATGAGGGGACGGGTGAACCAGTCGCGCTCGCCTGCCTCGACGAGGCGGCGGGCCGCGGCGAAGCGTTCGCCGTAGCCCTCGAACCGGGCGAGGGCCGACGCGAGATCGGCAAGTACGGGTTGGATCACCTCGTCGAGGCGGACGAGTCGTTCGACGACGGCCCGGTCGTAGTCGGGATCGCTGTGATCGTTGACCGCACGGCGTCCGTCCTCGTCGGGGAACAGCTGCCAGTCGGTACACACGTCCAGGAACTGCTGGTTGACCGTTCGGAAGCGCTCATAGGCAGCGACCAGCGCCTCGGCCGCTCCGGCGAGTGCAACCTCGGCGGCGAGGAGCGCCTCGCCGTGCCGGCGCCCCTGCGCCGTCAGCATCCACCCGCTCGGCCGACGGTCCCGGACGACGACGCGCTGCTCGACCCACCCCGACGCCTGCGCCTCGGTGAGGACGGAGGCCACCCGGGACGCACCGACCTCACTTCGTTCGACCACGGCGTCGGCCCCGTTGATGCCGGCGAGACGCACGGCATGCAGCACCCGCAACAGGTCCTGGTCGTGCATGGGCCGAGACTACCGGCAGACCCCCAGCGGCGCAGCGGGCGTCCACGTCGGGAACAGGGTCCCGGGATGGGTCGCCCCGCCGCGGACCGTGAGGACTTCGGCCATCACCGTCCGGTAGTCGTTGAGGACCGTGAGATCGTCCTCGGGACCGTTGGTGATGCTCGGGACGAAGGGGCCGTGGACACCGCCCTTGATCCCACCGCCCATGACGAGCATCGCCGAACCGCGCCCGTGGTCGCAGCCGCCCGTGCCGTTCTCGTCGATCGTGCGACCGAACTCCGAGATCGTCGCGACCGTCACCTCGTCCATCTGGGTCCCGAGATCGCGATAGAACGCGGCCAGCCCGTCGGCCAGCTCCCGGCACCGGCCTCGGAAGTACCCGTTCGGATCCTCGGGGGCACCCATGTCGCTGTGGGTGTCCCAACCGCCGACGTCGAGGCACACCGCCCGGAGGCCGATGTTCGCCCGGATCAGCTGGGCGACCTCTCGCAGGGCGGACGAGAACCACGACCCCGGATAGGTGGCGCCGTTCTGCACGGCGAACCGGGGATCGGACCAGTTGATCGAGCGGACGGTGCTCACGGCGCCCATCGTGTCGGCCCCGACCTGCGCCACGACGTCACCGGTGCCGGAGTCGTACCAGCGGGTGATCGCGTTCGTCGCCTTGGTGTTGTTGGAGAACCCGCTGACCCCGAACCCGGCGATGCTCCCCATCGAATAGGCGGGAACCGGGCCGGCGAGGCTGCGGGCCAGGGCCGAGCCCCCGGAGATGCCGGCGATCCGGTCGGCACCGACGTCGTTGAGGTAGCGGTTGAGGAACCCCGTGGTCTGGCCGAGTGCCGCCGAGCCCACCTCCCAGTTGCGCATCGAGTCGAAGTGGCTGCGAGTCGAGCTCTCGGTGGCGGGCATTCCGGCGGCGTGGACCACGGCGAGCTTGCCGTCGGCCCACGCCGTCGAATGCAACGCCGCCATACCCGGGTGCAGGGCGAACACCCCTGACAGTGCGAACGGATCGACCGCTCCCCCGGCGACGAGCGGGAGACCGGCGTTGGCCGGATCGGCCACCTCCGATGCGTCCTTGACCCGGATCGTGGGCCGCAACGTCCGGTAGGACGGCATCTGGAACGGTGCAACCATGCTCAAGCCGTCCATGCCGCCACGCAGGAAGACGAGGACGATGACGTCGCCGCTCGCCGGCGACTCCGGTGAGGCGAACGCGAGCTTGGTGCCGAACGTGGCGCTCGCCACGAGCGCACCACTCCCGGCGAGGAAGCCACGACGGCTCAGGGTGGACATGAGGGAGGGCACTGCCGGGTTCGTCATCGTGTCGCTCATCGCTGTTGGAAGGTCGGGTGGCACAGGACGAGGCCGACAGCGAGGGCGAGTTTGGTGGCGTCGCCGCTGACGGTCGTGCTCGCCGCAGTGGGGCTGAACGAACAGGCCGTGCACAGGTCGGCCACATCGGTGTCGTTGATCGGCGAGTTGGCGAGGTTCGTGGCCACCCACCGGATCAGATCGGCGACGGTCGCCGGCGCCGGAGACGGCAGGAGTGCCGGCAGGTTCACGACGATCGCGTCGGGCTGGCCCGGGTCGGTGAGACGATTTCGGGCGAGCCGCCCCGCCATCGCCCAGCGCTGCAGGAACCCCTCCGACGACACCCAGAACGTGTTGACGTCGGGATAGCCGTCGGGGCTGTGTCGCTCGAAGATGGGTTGCCCGAGGTTCTCGAGGGTCGCTCGCAGCTTGTCGGTCGTCTGGGTCTGCGCCGCGGTCGGCATGGTGGCATCCAGTGCCCGCAGGGCGCCGACGAGGTGTTCGAACGGACGGCGGACCTTCTTCTTGTGCCCGGCAACGAACTCGGGGCTCGCGAAGATGTGGCGCAGCGTCGGGGCGATCGCCGTGTCGTTGGCCGTGAACACCGCGGCGGCCGACGTGACGAGGGCGTCGCTCGGAGTGTCGCTCACGAATCGCCGGCAGAGCTTCCAGGCGATGTGGCGCGCCGTGGTCGGATGATGGGCGAGGAGGTTGACGAGGCGGACCCCGTCGTCGTACCCCTGGCCATAGGTCCGAGCCGGGCGGGTGAACGCTCCGCCCAGGACGGTGACGGCGTCGCGGCTGTGCTGCCAGGGGTTGAACCGGAAGTTGTAGCGGTTCGCGTTGTCGTCCCAGTTGATCGACCAGCCGCTGATGATCTTGGCGACGCCGCGCACATCGGCCTCGGTGAAGGGTTGGACCCCGCCGACCATGCCGAGGGTGTGGAGTTCCATGAGTTCGCGGGCGTAGTTCTCGTTGACTCCCCCGGGCTGGGAGGCGTCGCTCGGGAGGTTGTCGAGGTAGTCGAGCATCGCCGTGTCCTGCGCGCTGGCGAGGAGCATCGTCGAGAACTTCCCGAGTGCGTTGGGTCGCACCACCGTCTCGTGGGAGCGGTTCTTGAGGAACGTCATCCACGTCTTCTGGCGCCACGTGTTGAAGTGGTTCGTCCAGAAGTCGCACATGACTTCGTACAACTGGCGGTCGGAGTAGACGGCGCGCTGGATCGTCGCGTGGTCCAGTTCCTCGATGATCCGATCCCATCCGCCGTCGGAGTCCTGGACGTCGTAGTTCTGGCGGTGGGTGTTGGTGAGCGTGGTGTAGCCGGACACCCGCTGCTCGGCGTGCGCGACGTTGCGCCCGACGGGATCGAGCTGGTCGTCGATCCAGCCCCAGACGCCGCGGGCCTCGATCGCCGCCGCGAGACCGGGCCGCGGCCCGAACGTGAGCTTGTCGATGGCGATCCTCGCCGTGACACCCTCGCCACCGGTCGGCGGCACGGTCGGAGGCAGGGTCGTCGGGGCGGGCGGTGGCGGACTGGTGGGGTCCGGTCCCGGCGGGGTCGGTGTCGTTGTGGTGGTCGGCGCGCCGCCACCGTTCGCCGGCGCGCACGCCGCTGCGGCGAGCGCGACGCCGGTGGCCGCGAGAACGGCCCGCCGCGAGGGCGAGCCGTTGTCGAGCCGTGCTGGTGGTGCTTCCGGTGCGGGCGGGGTGATGGTCGAGGTCACGCCCGGTCTATCGGTGCGGAGCACCCAAGAACT
Source organism: uncultured Acidimicrobiaceae bacterium (assembly GCA_937868025.1). The sequence continues at coordinate 7,298 of CALMLJ010000256.1, read as the reverse complement.
TGAGCCGAATGGCCTACCCGGCTCGTTTTGTCCCGCGAAGGCGTGCGGTCCGCACGCCTTCGCGGGACAAAACCGGCTGGCCGGACAAACCGGTCAGGCCGTGGCGATCTTGAGCTCCTCGTTGGAGAGCGCGAACGCTTCCATCTCGTCAGTGGTGTCGGTCCAGTCCTCGAACTGGATGACGCCGAGCTCCTCGAACCGGCGGCGCAGCCACTGGTCGTTGCGATCGAGCAGACCGAGCTTCTTGCAGTTGGGCACGATCTTGCTGAACAGCATCATCTGGAACATCTGACGGGTCGGCGTGTGCATCACGGCCGTGATCGCATCCTTGACCGGCACACCCATGCGGTCGAACACCTCCTGCTGGAGGAAGCGGTCGCGCATGCGGACGGCGGCCTCGAACGCGAACTGCTGGCGCTCGAACATCTCGGCGTCGCTGAGCCCCTCGTAGTACTCCTTCAGCGAGAGCACACCGAAGGCGACGTGGCGGGCCTCGTCGCTCATCACGTAGCGGAGCAGCTGCTTGAGCAACGGCTCGGTCGTCATCATGTGCATAAAGCCGAACGCTGCGAGCGCCAGGCCCTCGACCATGATCTGCATGCCCAGGTAGGTCATGTCCCAACGGGAATCGTTGACGATGTCCTCGAGGAGCAGGCCGAGGTGGGTGTTGAGCGGGTAGTACCCACCGAGCTTGGTGTCGAGGTACTTGGCGAACACCTCGACGTGGCGGGCCTCGTCCATCACCTGGGTCGCCGCGTAGTACTTGGCGTCGATCCACGGCACCGTCTCCACGATCTTCGCCGTGCAGATCAGCGCACCCTGCTCACCGTGCATGAACTGGCTGAGCGTCCACTGGTTGGACTCGAGGGCGAACTCCATCCACTGCTTCTCGTCCCACTTCTCGAAGGGCGTGCCGACCACGTCGAAGTCGGCGAAGCTCTGCCCGTCGGCGCTGTTCTGCACGAAGTCGTTGACGAGCACCTGCTCGATGTCGACCTCGGTGTCCCACGGCAGGTCGGTCTCGCCGTTCCACTGCGAGACCTTGGCCTTCTCGTACAGCTTCTCGAGCGGCGGGCGGGCGCCCTTCTCGTAGTCCCACGTGAAGATCGCGTCGGAGTGGTCCTCCACGGAGCGGATGAGCTCGTCGCGATCGGTGTTGACCACCGACAGGATCGCTTCGAGGTCGTTGATGTCCTCGCGACCGATGAGGTTCTCGTAGGTGGTCATGCTGGGGCCTTTCGGTGTGACGCCGGTTGGATCGGGCTGGTGGTGGGGTTGGAATGGAGCTCGGCCGTGATGCCGGGCATGAGCAGGTCTCGAACCATCGCGGCGACGGTGTCGGGACGGCTCGCGTCGACGCGACCGGGCATGAACGTGAGGGACAACGCCATGCGGGTGCCCCACTCGACGAGCTCCTCGGCGGTGTCGAGGGGCACGAACCGCGCCACGGTCGTGGCGCACCCGTTGCGGGCGAGCTCGAGGGCGGGGCCGAGGCGGTCGAAGGCAAGGAAGGGCAGCACCGCTTCGGGTTCGTGCTCGAGGAGGTAGCTGAGCGCCGGGTGGGTACGCAGCAACCGGCAGGCAAGGACGATGCCCTCGGCGAGGACGTCCTCGAGGGTCTGCTGGCGGGCGGTCACCTCGACGACGGCCGCCATCAGGCGGTGGATCTCGCGGGTGCCGACCGCTTGGAGGATTGCCGCCTTGCCTCCGGGAAACGCCCGGTAGACCGTGGCGCGAGACACGCCGGCCTCACGGCCGATGTCCTCGGCGGTGGTCTTGGCGATCCCCCATCGGGCGAAGCACACGAGGGCGGCCTCGATGACCCGCGATTCGGGGGTCGTCGCCGATGTCGGCGGTTCGATCGCTGCCGCGAGAGCCATGGATGAGACAATAGGACCGAAAGCGTCTCATTGTGTTGTCAGTGTGACGGAAGTCACGAACTGACAGCCGGGGAGTGCTCCGCACAGCGCCCGTCGACGTGCCCCGCTGCCCAGCCCATCACTGCCGCTGGATGATCCCGGCCAGGAACTGCGTGCGAACCAGCCGCTCGACCTGGGTCCGGTCCGTGAGGTCCCAGCGGCCGGCGGTCCCGATGTGGCTCAACAACATCCGGGTCAGGTACTCGGCGGCCGTCTCGAGGTCGAGTCCGTCCACGAGCTGCTCGCGCGAGATCAGGTCCTTGATGTAGCCCATGATCGCAAGTTGGACGAGCTGGTCGGACTCGCTGAGCGCCGGCAGGAGGTCGTCGGGCTCCGACGCCACGAGCCGCTGCAGCAAGTCGTACTCGTCGATACGGCGACGGGCCTCCATGAGCCCCACGACCAGGCGATCCTCGATGGCAGCCAGGGGGCGGACGTGGTCGGCGAGCTCTCCCCAGAACCGCGCCACCTCGCGGGTGACCGTGTCGTTGATGAGCTGGGTCCGGCCGCCGGGGAAGTGTCGATAGATCGTGGCCCGGGACAGGTTGGCCTCGGCGACGACGTCCTCGAGCGCGAACGAATGGAGCCCGCCGCGGTCGACGCACACCATGACGGCGTCCATGATGCGCTCGCGAGGCGTGCGGTTGGGCACGGTGGCGGTCAGGTGCCCGCGGCGACGGGGACGCCGCCGGCATCGAGATCGTCGGGGTCGGTGGGCACGTCGTCCTTGCGGTCCTTACCCCCGCCACGGGCCACGCGGCGGATCACGAGCGGGTACCCCCCGATCGCGATGAGCGTGAACACACCCCACTGCACCGCGTACGCGAAGTGTGGGCCCTCCGAACGTTCGGGCAACGGGTACGGCTTGATCACGCCGTCGGTCGGCGGCGCCTGGCCACCGAGCTCGAGGTACACCGGCTGCAGGTCGAGGTCGCGCGCCGCCTTCACCCGATCGATATCGAGTCGGGCGATCCGGTTCGACCCGAGATCGACCTTGGAACTCTGGAAGCTGCCCGGCAACTCGGAGACCCGGAGCCACCCTCGCACCTGGACGGGCCCCGTCGGCGGCTCCGCGCCCTCGATCGGCGCTGTGTTGTCCTCGATGGCCTGGGGGATGAACCCGCGCAGCACCAGGATCGGCGCCTCGGTGTCGGACCACCGCAGCGGTGTCACGACCATCCGACCGGGCGCGCCGTCGAGCGTCCGGTTCGGCACGGTGAACTCGGCCGCTACGTCGTAGGTGCCGTCGACGACCACAGCCCGGTACTCGACGCGGTCACCGTCGGCGATGGTCGACACCCGCTCGTCGCGGAGCACGTCGGCCAGCTGCGTCGGGGCGCCGTCGGCCCGCGCAGCGATGCGGGCGTTGAGGGTCTGCTTCTCGTCGAGCCGCCGCAGCTGCCAGAACATCAGCAGGATCATCGACACGATCAGCCCGAGGATCAGCACGTGGGACACGATCCACTTCGGCTTGTACAGGAACCGGTACATCGTGACGAAACGCTACTTCTCCGACCGACGACAGCCGACATCGGGATGACTGCCCAGCCATCCACGCCACCCGTGTCGATGCCGGACTTCGCCGGCGCTCCCCTAAGGTGGCGCCCTGTGACCGCCGAGGACGTGACGCTCGAAACCGCGCCGCGGCGCAAACCCCCGTCGTGGGTGTTGCCCACGGCCCTCGTCCCGATGATCGCCGTGCTGGTGTGCGGGTGGGTCGCGGGCTCGGTCTGGGCGAACTGGCAGGTCAATCACCCGCTCGGACTCATCGCACTGAGCCCCATCAACCGATTCCTGCTCCTCACGACCAATCGGCTCGACTTCTGGAGCTACTTCTCGGTCGGACTCGGACGCCACCTGTTCCCCGACCCGTTCTTCTACCTGCTCGGCTACTGGTACGGCGGCCGGGCCCTGAAATGGGTATCGGAGGGCAACGCGTTCGCGACCCGGCTGGTGGGCGGCGACGGCCACGGTCTCGAGAACCCCGCCCATCGCAAGGTCCTGTACCCGCTCGCATTCGTCATGCCCAACAACTGGGTGTCCCTCTTCTGCGGCGCCGCCCGGATTCCGATCCCGGCGTTCATCGCCCTCAACATCAGCGGCACACTTGCCCGGCTGGTCCTGTGCCGCTGGCTCGGCGACCTCTTCCGGAGCGAGATCAAGGACATCTCCGATTTCATCGCTCGGTTCCAATGGCCGATCACCGCGGTGAGCGTGGTGATCGTCCTCCTCGGCATGGCGGTGCAGCTCCGACCGAATGGGGCCGTCCGCCGGCTTGCGGCGCTCGACGACCAGCCCGAGCCCTGAGAGCCCGAGCGCGCTGGAGGTTTGAACCGGAGCGCACGGGAGTCGTGCGCTCCGGTTCGAACCTCACAGCGCCGCGACCTCGCCGGCCAGGTAGATGATCGACACCACGATCAGCAACGACCCTGCAACGAGCCGCATGAGTTGTTCCGACGCCCCGACGGTGATGTGGGCACCGACTCGGGCCCCGGGAACGATCCCGATGGCCAACGGGAGGGCGAATCGCCAGTTCACGTGACCGAGCACGATGTGGGTGACGACCGCGGTGGTCGACATCATCGCGACGGCGGCGAGCGACGTCGCGATGGCGTGTTTGACGGGCAGCCGGAGGCCCAGGGTGAGGCCCGGGGTCAGGATCAGTCCCCCGCCGATGCCGAGGAGCCCGGCGAGGAATCCACCGCCGACGCCCAGCGCCACCATTGCCGGCACACCCCCACGCGGTTGGATCGCCACCCCGCCCTCGGTGCCCGCGCCTCCGTCGCTCACGACGAGGTCATCGGGGTCGGCGCCTGCCTCGACCGCGGCGCCAGCGCGCTCGGCGGCATTGGTACGCAGCCCGTCGCGGAGGAGCGACACACCGCACCACATCACGAGGACTGCGGTCAGGATCATCAGCCAGCGGGCGTCGACGATGTCGGCGACCCACCCGCCGAGGACGGCGAACGACATGCCGCTCACCCCACACGTGAGGGCGACGGGCCAGACGATGTAGCCCTCACGATGGAATCGGAGGCTCCCCGACAGCGCCCCGGGCAGGATGGCCGGCACGGTCGAGCCGACCGCGGCGATCGGTGATGCCCCCAGGGCCCGGATCATCGGGGTGGTGATCACCGCTCCGCCCACGCCGAGCACGGCCGCGAGCACGCCGGACCCGAATCCGGCGACGAGCACCGCCAACGTCACCCACATGAGCGGCTGATCTAGAGACCGAGCAACGTGTCCAGCCCGACGGTGACGCCGGGGTGGTCGGCGATGGCCTTCGTGCCCATCAACACCCCGGGCATGAACGAGGTGCGGTCGATCGAGTCGTGTCGGATGACGAGCGTCTGACCGGTCGTGCCCAGGACGACCTCCTGGTGCGCAACCATGCCCTGGATACGAAGCGAGTGGATGTGGATGCCGTCGGCCCCGACCCCGCCGCGGGCGCCTTCGTACACCGTCGAGGTGGTCGGATCGGGGGCCCAATCACTCGACGCCTCGGCGATCCGCTGTGCGGTCAGCACCGCGGTGCCCGACGGGGCGTCGACCTTCTGGGCGTGGTGGAACTCGATGATCTCGGCGGTCTCGAAGTACGGCGCGGCGAGCGCAGCGAACTTCATCATCAGGAGCGCACCGATCGCGAAGTTGGGAGCGATCAGACAGTTCGACGAGGTGAAGATCCGGCCGAACAGGTCGAGGTCGTCGTCGGAGAAACCGGTGGTGCCCACGACGGCGTGGATGCCGTGCTGGGCGAGGAAGATGAGGTTCTGCCGACCGGCGTCGGCCTCGGTGAAGTCGATGGCCACCTGCACGTTCGCCTCGACGAACACATCGGGGTTGCCGGAGATCTGGACGTCGCACCCGGGCACGCCGGCGACGCGGGACACCTCGAGACCGGAGTGGTGTGGGTCGACCGCGGCAACCAGCTCGAGCGCCGGATCGTCGTGGACCGCACGGCACACGGTCGACCCCATTCGCCCGCCGGCCCCGAACACACCCACCCGGATCTTGCGCTGCGACTCGACCATCGGCGCAGTGTAGGTCGGGCCCGGACCACCAACCCGCTACCGAAATGGCTGGTTGCCGTAGCGGTCGAGGTGCACGACTTCGCCGATGGGCCGCCGCGTCGTCGGTCCGTACTTCCCGCGGGCCCACCCGATGGGGATGATGCACACCGGGTTCATCGACCGGGGCAGGCCCAGGATCCGCCGAGCGATGGGGATGTGCCAGATCGGCAACGTCTGCAGTGATGCTCCCAGCCCCACGGCGCGGCACTCCAGGAGGAGGTTCTGCACCGCCGGGTAGACCGACCCGTAGAACGAGGCCACCGAGATCTGCGGTCGCCCGACCGGTCGATGCTTCAGGTTGCGGGTGTAGCAGGGGATCACGAACACGGGCAGCTCGTGGAAGTGCTCGGCCTGCCACTCCCCCGGCTTCATGCCACGGAGACGGTCCGGATCATTGCGAGCCGCCCTGCGTTCGAGCGGCGAGAACGTGTTGTAGAGCGGACGGTACAGCTTGGCCAGGCGTCGTTTCTGCTCGGGATCTTCGACGACGAGGTAGCACCAGTCCTGGCTGTTGGAACTCGTCGGTGCCTTGAGCGACAACTCGAGGAGCGGGAGCAACACGTCGTGGTCGACCGGGTCGAGGTGGAGGCGGCGGACGGCGCGTTGTGTGCGCATCGCCTCGCCCATCGGCATATCGAGTCGGGCGAGCGCCTCGGCGGCCGGCGGTGGCACGAACGGATCGGCGTCGGACATCGCCGGAGCGTAGGGCCCGGCGGTGCGCTCCACCACCGGATCAGGAGTTGAGCGCCCCGCCCAGAGCGTCGAGCCAGCTCCGCCGGAACGCCGTCACCACCGGCGCCCGGGGTGCCAGCCCGTCGAATCCATGGAACGCACCGTCGACCTCGACCAGGTCGCAAGCGACCCCCGCCTCGCGAAGCCGGGTGGCATAGTCGACGTCCTCGTCGTGGAAGAGGTCGAGCGTGCCGACGCCGAGCCACGCGGGTGCGAGCCCGCCGAGGTCGACGCGGCGGGCAGGCGCGGCGTATGGCGATACCTCGGGGCCGCCGGGCATCGCCCCGAGGTAGGACCGCCAGCCGAACTCGTTGCATGTCGAGTTCCACAGGCGGAAGTCGGATTCGTCGCCACGAGCGCGCTGCACGGTGCGATCGTCGAGCATCGGATACACGAGCAGCTGGAACGCGAGGGGGACCTCGCCTCGGTCGTGGGCCATCAGCGCAACGCCGGCAGCGAGTCCGCCACCGGCGCTCGCCCCGCCCACGGCGATCCGGTCCGACCGGATCCCGAACGCCGGCGCCGCAGCGTGCAGCCAGCGCAGCGCGGCGTAGCAGTCCTCGGCCGGCGCCGGGAA
>CALMLJ010000255.1 GCA_937868025.1 uncultured Acidimicrobiaceae bacterium | reverse complement strand
CAGCAGCACCTCTCGGCACCACAGATCAGATGTCACCTACACGTGCAGCAGTCCCTGGTGATCGGGCCGGCGGTGGTGGCGAGGTCGACGAGTTGGTCGTCGTGGACCCAGACGGCTTCGACGGTCTCGGCGGACGTTTCGCCGGTCTCGGGGTCGGTGGCGACGACTTGGTCGCCAACTTCCAGCTCGGAGATTGGCGTCGTTGTGCCGTCGGCCATGAGGACGCCGGTGTCGGCGCCGAAGCTGCTCGCGCCCGCCCTGCAGAAGTCGTCGCGCAACGAACTGCTGTGCTCCGCTCGCGCGGCTCGCCCGGCTTTCAAGGCGTCGACCGCTTCGCCCATCGCCCTACCGTCGAAGTAGCCGCCGACTAGAGAGATCGTCAGACCTGAGAGCGAGGGGTTGGTGGTCGGATCACTGTCGAACTTGTTCGACAGGATGTGGAACGCACCACCGACCGCGGCGCCACACACTCCCGCGAGCGGACCCGTGGCGCCACACGCCAAGATGGCTGCGGCCTCTGCGATCTCCCAGACGGCCTTCGTGAGGCTGAAGGCGCAGGTGCCGCCCGTCGCCTTGTCGATGACCCACCCGACGATTCCACAGGTGTTCTGCTCGGGGAGCATGCCGGTCGGATCGGTGAGGACCGTCGGTTGCCCCCACACATACGTGTACGGGGATTGGTGCGGTGACCCGATGCCGACGGGGATCGGGTCCCTCGAGAGGAACATGGCCGTTCGTGGGTCGAGGTACCGGGCCTTGAGGAAGTACAGACCGGTCTCGTCGTCCCAGGTCGCCGAAGCGAATCGCTGGGACCACGACGCCATGGTGCCCGTGTCGGACCATGTGTCACCGAAGGCGCTGTACCTCCGGGTGCCGGTCGCCAGCCCCGCGGCGTTCGACATGGCCATGGTCGATCCCAGGGTGTCCTGGTGCAGGAACGACCACGTGCTGCCGTCCTTCACCTGGAGCGGCCCGGTCGGCCCATAGACGAACTTCGTCGTCGTCCCGTCGGGCTTCGACTCCAGCGCGACGTCGGGCACCGCCATGTTGAGGTCCCACTGCTACCTTGTCGTGGCGCCGTTCACGGTCTTCAACACGCGGTTGCCGTTGCCGTCGTACTTGTAGGAGACATCGATCGGCTGTCCTTGCCCGCCGGTCAACTCCACAGCGCCGATTGCTTCGGCGCCTTCGACCTCGATCAGTTCTTGCAGGACAAGGCGCACCGATTCTCGGATCAGGTCGACGCCATCACCGGCGCGGAACGCGTCGAGGAGGTCGGACAGGGCAGACTCAGACAGGGCCATCGGTGGGTTCTCCTTGGTGTGCAGTTGGCGCTACACACCGAGGATCACGCCGATGGCCCCACTACGTGGTGGACCCCACCGCCACCCTCAAACTCCACCACCCGAGAGGGCACTGCCTCACGCGGGTGCGACCGTTGTGGACCTTCGGGAGATGCCCGAAGGCGTCGCGAGCGTTCATTCCACCGGCTAACGGCATCGGCGGAGGCACGCGCTGGGCATTCCCCGAGGTCAGGCGCCGCAGAGCTCAGCGGCAGCGCCGTACATCTGCCGCTTGTGGTTGGCGATGATCGATCGGTTCTTGGCGGCCATGGCCTGGGCCCGTTCGACGGCGAGCGGCAGCACGTCGGCTTCGGCCGCGATGTGCTCGACGATGCCGGCGACGAGCGCCTCCGCTCCGCCGTAGCGGCGGCCGGTCACGATCGAGTCGTGGAGGGTGGCCTGGGGGAGTCGGGCGGCGACGGTGGCGTACATGCCCGGGGTGAGGGGGAGCCCGAGGTCAACCTCGGGGAGGCACCAGTAGCCGCGGTCCTCCCGCATGATCCGCTCGTCGAACCCGCACGTGAGCATCGCTCCGCCGGCGAACGCGTGACCGTTGATCGCCCCGACGGTGTAGAGGTTCATGACGAGCATCCGTCCGAGGAGCCGGTGGACTCCCCGCAGCATGTCCCCGCTCTCATCGGGGTGGGCGCTCATCCAGTCGAGGTCGAGACCGTTCGAGAAGAACTTGCCCGTGCCGGTCACGACCAGGGCGAGCGGACCATCGGTGGCCTCGACCTCGTCGAGCACCTCGTGCCACTCGGCGACGGAATCGCCGCGGTAGCGGTTCTCGCCGTCGTTCCAGGAGACGATCACGACGTCGCCGTCGCGTGTCTGCTCGAGGGCCATCAGTGGTCTCCGTTCTCGATGGCGTCGCCGAGGCAGGTCTCGACGAGGGCGGGCACGTCCCACAGCGTCGCCGGACCGACGAAGCGGGGTGCACCGGTGGGTTCTTCGGCGTGCTCGATCGCCCAGGTGGTCACGTAGGGAACGTGGATCGCCCAGCCCCCGAGGCCGAGGATCGGCAGGACGTCCGACTTGAGTGAGTTGCCGACCATCACGAACCTCGACGGATCGATGCCGTGGCGAGCGAACGCGGCGAGGTAGGAGGTCTCGTCCTTCT
>CALMLJ010000254.1 GCA_937868025.1 uncultured Acidimicrobiaceae bacterium | reverse complement strand
GCACCACCGCAACGTGGCCGCGTTCTTCGTACTCGAGGGTTTCCAGTTCCACCGTGGGGCTCCTGATGCCGATGACGGCTCGTCGATGTCACGGTCGCCACGACGGCGCCGACCCGCCCGACAGTAGCCTCGGGCGCCATGGCCACCCACCCTGAACTCGGCTTCTACACGCTCGCCGGATCGCCCCGCTCTCCGCGGGAACTGCTCGACGAGGTACGCGAGGCCGAAGCGCTCGGCCTCGGCGCCGCGTTCATCTCGGAGCGCTACAACATCAAGGAGGCGTGCACGTTGAGCGGCGCCGCCGCCGCGGTGTCGAGCGACCTTCGGATCGTGACCGGCGCCACCAACCACAACACCCGGCACCCGCTCGTGACGGCATCGCACGCCACCACCATGCACTTCCTCTCCGAGGGCCGGTTCACGCTCGGGCTCGGCCGTGGCATCGCGATGTTGCAGGACCTCTACGGCATCGAGCGCATCACGACCGCGCAGATGGAGGACTTCGTCGGCCTGATGCGCCGCCTCTGGAAGGGCGAGACGATCTTCGGCCACGACGGGCCGGCCGGATCGTGGCCGATGTTGCGCCTCGATCCCGGCTTCGACGAGGACATCCCCCTCGCCCTCGTTGCGTTCGGGCCGAACAGCCTGGCCCTCGGCGGCCGGGCGTTCGACGACGTCATCCTCCACACGTTCTTCACCGACGAAACCCTCCAGCGCTGCGTCGGCATCGTGAAGCAGGCGGCCGAACAGGCCGGGCGCGACCCCGACTCGGTGCGCGTCTGGTCGTGCCTCGCCACCGTCGGCGACCACCTGCCCGAGCCGCTGCGGCTCAAGAAGACCGTCGGACGACTTGCCACCTACCTGCAGGGCTACGGCGATCTCATGGTCGACACCAACGGGTGGGACCCGGCGGTGCTCACGGCGTTCCGCGCCGACCCCGTCGTCGGCAGCCTCCTCGGGGCGATCGACCAGGTCGCGACGACCGAGCAGCTCGAACACATCGCCACGCTCCTCCCCGACGAGTGGCTCGCCCCCGCTGCGACGGGCTCCGCGGCCCAGTGCGTGGCGACGGTTCGCGAACAGCTCGCGCTCGGCGCCGACGCCGTGATCCTCCACGGCGCGAGCCCGACCGAACTCACCCCGATCGTCCACGAGTACAGCGGCTAGGACGACCACCCGCCCGCCGCCGGGGAGAATCCCCCATTCTCCCCCTTCGCTCGGCCCGCGGACCCGGGTAGGTTCGCACCGTGACGGTCACGACAGACCACGGCTGGCTCACGCACGTGTGCGCACCGACCGAGATGGGTCGGCTCGTCGCCGCGTTCGACTGGGCCTCGACACCACTCGGCGCGCCGTCGACGTGGAGCGCCGGTCTTCGCGCCGCGACCTCGTTGTGCCTGACCTCGCGCTTCCCCATGCTCGTCGTGTGGGGCCCCGAGCTCATCCAGATCTACAACGACGGCTACCGACCGATGCTCGGCGACAAGCACGCCAACGCCCTCGGACGCCCTGCCGGCGAAGTGTGGTCGGAGGTGTGGGACGTGGTCGGGCCGATGTTCGAATCGGTCATCACCACGGCCGTGCCGACGTGGGAGGAGTGCCAGTCGCTGATCGTCGATCGGCACGGGTACGCCGAGGAGTGCTTCTTCCAGTACTCCTACAGCCCCATCTACGACGACGACGGAACCGTCGGCGGCGTCCTCGACGTCGTCACCGAGACGACCGCTGCCGTGGTCGCGGCACGGCGGCTCCGCTGCCTTGCCGCGCTCGGGGCGAGCGTGTCGGGCGACGGCGACATCACCGACGCGTGCGCCCGGGCGGTCGACACGCTCGGCCGGTGGCGACCCGACATCACCGGGGCGGCGATCCATCTCACGATCGACGGGACGCTCACCACGGTCGCGTCGAAACGCGAGCCGGGAGCGCCGAGCCTGTCGCTCGACCGCCTGGCGGCCGTCGAGAGCAACTGGCGGTCCGACCGGTTGGAGGGCGAGTCGGGGCTGGTCCACCAGGTTGCCGAACCGATCGGGCTGCGGGGAGCGGGGGTCCGCGGCGTGCTCGTCCTCGACCTGGATCGACGCCGCGCCTTCGACGCCGACTACCAGGAGTTCACAGCCCTCGTGGCCGGCACCGTCAGCGGGGCGATCGAGTCGGCGTTCCAACGGGCGCTCGAACTGGGTGAGTACCGCCGCATCGCCGACACGTTGCAGAGCGCGATGCTCGCACCGGCGAGCGACATCCCGACCGTCGCCGCGCGGTACGTCCCGGCGCTCGGGCGACTCGCAGTCGGTGGCGACTGGTACGACGTGATCGAGCTCACCCCGGACACCAGGGCGCTCGTCGTGGGCGACTGTGTCGGGCACGGTCTCGACGCAGCCGCAGCGATGTCACAGTTGCGCATCGCAGCGCGATCGATGCTGTTCGACGGCCGGGACCCAGCCGGCGTGCTCGACGGCCTGCACCGCTATGCCGAGTCCGTCGAGGGCGCCGAGTGCGCCACGGTGGTGTGCGCCATCGTCGACCGGACCACCAGTGTCATCACCTATGCCCGCGCCGGCCACCTCCCGCCCCTCGTCATCGGAGCGGAGGACTCCGGGACCCGCTGGCTCGACGGCGCCGGTGGGCCCCCGCTCGCGGCGATCCGCGACTGCAAGTACGAGAACGAATCGGCAGCGCTCCTCACCGGCGATCGGCTGATCCTCTTCTCCGACGGCCTGGTCGAACGGCGCGACGAGACGATCGTCGACGGCCTCGAGCGGCTCCGGGTGGTCGCCGACGCCGCGAAGGACCTGCCGATCCACGACTTCGCCGATCACATCCTCCGAACGCTGCGCCCCGACGGGGCCGCCGATGACATCGTGCTCGTCGCCAAGTTGAACCGGTGACCGGCAGGACGTCACCGAAAACAATTCCGAAATGTGGGCAATCCGGTCGTTCGCGGGGTACGAACTGATCGAGATGACACAGTTCTGGTTCGTCGCGGTTGGGCTGCTGGTCGGCGTCGCGCTGTTCGGTCGGCCCC
>CALMLJ010000253.1 GCA_937868025.1 uncultured Acidimicrobiaceae bacterium | reverse complement strand
GCTCCCGACCCCACCGCATCCTTCGCCAACGGCACCCCGAACAGGATCACCGCAGGCACACCCAACGCCACCAGCTCACTCACCTCGGTCTCGAGGGATGCGAGATCGAACTGGACGACCCCGGGCAACGACGAGATCGGCTGGGGCTCGTCGATGCCCTCGCGGACGAACAGCGGAGCGATCAGGTCGTTCGGCGTCAGCGTGGTCTCGGCGACCAGGCGGCGGAGCGCCGGGGTACGGCGGAGCCGACGGAGACGACGCTCTGGAAAGCTCGCTGACGACGGGGAAGTGGAGGACCCGGATGGAGACACGGCCGGAGTCTACGGAGCGGACCGACCCCGGCGAACCCGCGGCCTGCGGAGACGTGCGGGGACCGCGTCGCGGAGGTGCCGGAGCCGAGCCAGCGCCGGAGGTCCGATTGCCTCGGCAATCGTTACAGGTCCTCCCCCGAATCGACGACAACCTCTCCATGAAGAGCTCGCTGGGTGCGATCGTAGGAACGTTGGTGGTCGGCTGCCTGGCGGCGGGGTGCGTACCGCCCGCCTCCGGCGGGACCGGGTCGAACAACGGTGGCGGCGGAAACGGCGGGACCGTGACGCCGACCACGGCGGCGTCGACGCCACCGACGTCCCCATCCGCCACGAACCCCGGCTCCCCGGTCATCGACGCCTTCTCGGCGACCACGACCGCAGCCGCCTCCCCACTGACGACCGCCTTGCGGTGGACCATCCACGATCCGGGTGGCGACGCGTTGACCTGCACGCTCGACCTCGACGGCAACGGCTCCGTGGACGTCACGATCAGCCCCTGCACGAGCGACTCCTCCCGCACACGGACGTTCACCGCGGTCGGCACCAACGCGGTCACGCTCGCCGTCACCGACGGCGGCTCGACGACGGCGTCGACGATCGCACTCAACGTCGCCGCGCCGTCCGCTGACCAGTACTCCGTGACCCTGCGGTTCACGGGCACGATGACCGGTGGCCAGACGGCAGCCTTCACGACCGCCGCTGCGAAGTGGGCGTCGATCATCAAGACCGGGCAACCGGACCGCACGGTCTCGATCGGCGCCGACTATTGCACCAGCGGCACGGCCGCCTACAGCGGTGTCGTCGACGATCTGCTGATCGACGCCCAGATCGTGCCCATCGACGGAGCCGGCGGCATCCTCGGCCAGGCCGGGCCCTGCCTGGTCCGGGCGTCGAACGGTCTCCCCCTCTACGGCATCATGCAGTTCGACAGCGCCGACGTCACCGGTCTCGAGTCCTCCGGACAGCTCGCGAACACGATCATCCACGAGATGGGTCACATCGTCGGCATCGGCACGGTGTGGACGAACAAGTCGGTCCTCGCCGACGCCGGCACCTCCAACCCGACCTACACCGGCCCGGCGGCGATCGGCGCGTGGCGTGAGCTCGGGGGCAGCGGCAACGTGCCCGTCGAGAACGGCGGCGGGCCGGGCACCGCCGACTCCCACTGGCGTGAGACGACGTTCCGGACCGAGCTGATGACCGGATACCTGAACTCCTCGAACCAGCTGAGCGCCATGACCGCGGCGTCGCTCGCCGACCTGGGCTACGGCGTCGACATCGCCGGAGCCGACGCCTACTCGTTGCCGGCACTGCGTGCTGCCTCGGTGCAGGCGGACGGGGTGCACGACCACAACCACGAGGACTTCATCACCGTCCTGCCGATCGGGTCGGCGTAGGAACTCAGGGTTGCCGGACGGCGATCTCGAGGAGGAAGCCTCGGTGGTCGCTGCCGGGGACCTCGACGTCGGTGAGCGAACGGGGGAACAGCCCCGGCGTGAACAGCGCGTGGTCGAGCCGCATCACCGGGCCGAGCCATGACAGCACGGCGGGATGGGGCGTCCACGATCGACTGAGGCCCTGGCCCAGCGCATCGTGGGCATCGGTCAGGCCACGGGCGAGCAGCCGACGGTACGGTCCGTGCCACGGCGCGGAGTTGAAGTCGCCCGCGTAGAGGTGCGGAACGTCCCCTGCGGCTTCTGCCGACCCACCGATGCCGTCGAGGTTCCGACGCCAGATGTGCCGTTGGGCCGACGACTTCGGGGCGTTCACGTGGACCGAGTACACGCGCACATCTCGGTCGCCGACGCTGACGGTCGCCGCCGGCACACGCTGGCCGCCGAGCACTTCCACCCCGGCATCGGTCGCCGGGAGCCGCGTCATGAGCGTCTCCCCGAACGGTCGACCCTCGACGTGCACCCGCGTGGGGTACCGGTCGCTCGTGCCGGCAGCGCGGAGTGCGTCGCGGATCGCCGGCGTCGTCTCGTTCAGCACCACGACGTCGGCATTCGAGGCCATCACGTCGCGGGCCAGCTCGTCGGCCCGGGGGTTGTCGTACCGAACGTTCGCAACGAAGACGGTCATCGTCGGGGCGTCGGACGCCCAGGCGGGAACGCTGTCCGCCGTCGCAGCGGGGAGGCAGAAGAGGAGATGGGACCCGGCGACGAAGACCGCCGGAACCGCGAGCGCCCACTGCCGAGTGGCGAGCGTCGCGATCAGGATGACCCACGCCGGTGCCAGCAGGTACATCTGGAACCCCTCGAGCACGAGGACGGGCGACGGCCGGCTCCACCCGAACCAGATCCAGACCGTGACGACGATCATCGGGATCAGCGCGACCCCGGCTGCACCGCGAAGCGTCCAACCCAGCAGGTTCGTCGAGCCGGCCATCGCTTCGGACGTGCCGTTCATGACGTCGCGGTGGCCCACTCCAGCACCGCCGCGACGAGACCGTCGAGATCGTGCTGTGCGGCCTCCACGACCTCGAAGCCCGCATCACGTGCCGTTGCCGCCGAGATCGGTCCGATCGCCACGGCGACCTCGGGCCGGGATGCCTCGGGCACCGCCGCGACGAAGTTCGTCACTGCGGACGAACTCGCGAACGCCACGACGTCCGCCCCCGCGATGTCGGCCAACGAACCGGCCGGAACGTCGGCGGGGACGGTCTCGTAGGCGGGCACGACGTCGACGACGAAGCCGCGCTCGAGGAGCCCCTCGGCGAGCACCGGCCGCGCCTCGCGGGCTTGGGGGATCAGCACCCGTCCGGGGCCGTCGGGGAAGTCCTCGATAAGACCCTCGGCGACATAGCGCGCCGGGATCAGGTCGGGCTCCATCCGGTGCGCGCGCAGCACCCCGGCGGTGCCGGGACCGATGACGGCGAGGCGAACCCCGGCCAGGCGTCGGGCGTCGCCGACGGCGTCGAGGAACCGCTCCGCACCGTTGGG
>CALMLJ010000252.1 GCA_937868025.1 uncultured Acidimicrobiaceae bacterium | reverse complement strand
GGATGCCGATGACGGCGATGAAGCTCTGGGCCGCCACGTACTCCCGGCTGAGCACGGCTCGCACGAGCTTGAGGCCCATGCCGTCGATGCCGTAGATCTGCTCGACGATGACGGCGCTCGAGATGAGCGTGCCGACGTTGAGGCCGGCGACGGTGAGCAGCGTCAGCGACGACGGCCGCAGCGCGTGGCGGAACAGGATGCGCCGGGGCTTGAGGCCCTTGGCCCGGGCCATGGTGATGAAGTCCTCCTGGAGCGTGCCGATCATGTCGCTGCGCAGCAGTCGGAAGTACACGGCGATCTGGGCGATCACGAGCGTCGCGACGGGCAGGATCGCCGATTTGAGGTGCCCGCTGACGCTGTCGGAGAGCGGGACCCAGCCCCGCTCGGGTAACCAGTCGAGCTGGAACACGAACACTTGTTTCAAGAGGAACCCGACGACGAATGCCGGGATCGACAACCCGAGGAACGCCAGGATGTTCGCGCCCTTGTCGAACACGCTGTTCGCCTTGTAAGCGGTGAACACGCCGAGCGGGATGGCGATCAGCAGGGCGACGAGCTGGGTGTAGAGCATGAGCTGGAGCGACACCGGCAGCGACGTCTTCACGTCGTCGGTCGGGTTGCCCGCGGCCCGGTAGTACTTGCCGAAGTCACCGGTGACGAAGTCGCCGGCCCACATGCCGTACTGCTTCACGACCGGTTCGCGAAGACCCAGGTCGACACGGATCTCCTCGACCTTGGCCTTGTCGGCGCCGAAGCCGAGCAGCTCGGCGGGATCGCCGGGGAGCAGCCGGATCGAGAAGAACGCGACAACGGACAGAAGGAAGAGGACCACGACGAGCTGGATGACTCGCCTGCTCAGGTTTCTCATCGGAGCACCCCTCGGTGGTGGGTTCGGCGGTGGTTCGGTGGTTGCATCAGCAGCGGAAACGATCGGGGGTCAGAGCGACGACGGGGAGCCGCCGTCGCCGGCAGTCGGAACTGCGAGGCGATGACGACTCCCCATCGGGCGGAGAGGGTGTGGTTACTGGTCGACCCAGGCTTCGGTCAGCAGGTGCCAACCCCAGGTCATCCCGGCGCCCGGCGAGTTGTCCGGAAGGGTGGCGCCGGTCAGGTTGTGGACCGACTTGTAGGAGCCGATGCCCCATTCGGTGTACCAGTTCCACTGGTTGTAGGCGCCCGTTGCGAACGCCCGGCTGAGGTCCTGGTAGATCGTCTTGCGCTTGGCGGGATCGATCTCGGAGCGACCCTCGTCGAGGAGGCGGTCGATCTCGGGATCGTTGATCTTGCCGAAGTTCACCGGCGAGCCCGAGTGCCACCAGTTGTACTGGGTGTCGGGATCGGCGCCGGGGTGGTTGCGCCAGAGCAGGATGTTGAAGTCGCCGCCGAGGGCCTGGTTGATGAGCGTCGCCTGGTCCTTGTCGGTGATGTTCACCGTCACGCCGACCTCGTTGAGCTCGGCCTTGACCTCTTCGGCGATGGCCTTCGTGGTGGGATCAGTGGCGTACGCCAGCTTGACCTCGAGGTTCTTGCCCTCGAAGAAGGCGGCAGCGGCGTCGGGGTCGTAGGCGATCGTCTCGACGTCGTCCACGTACCCGATCACGCCGGTGTCGAAGGGCTGGTCGGCGACCTTGAACTTGCCCTCGGAGTTGATGTCGTTCAGCGTCTCACGGTCGATGGCCATGGCCATGTGCTTGCGCACCTCGATGTCGTCGAGCGGTGCCTTGGCGACGTTGACGAGGCCGTACGCGACCTCCTTGTGGCCCTCCGCCTCGGCGGTGAGCTGGAAGCGGTCATCCTCTTGGATCTGGGTGAAGATCGTGCCCGTGCTCCAATGGCCGGCCTGGATCGTGTTGCCGTCGAGGGCGTCGAACCGGGCGGGGCCGCCCTCGATCGGCTTGAAGTTCAGCTTGTCGAGGTAGGGGAGCTGCACGCCGTCGGCGTCCTTGCGCCAGTAGTTCGGGTTCTTCGAGAGCTTCATCTCGACGTTCGGCGTCCAGCTGTCGACCTTGAACGGGCCGGTGCCGTTGAACTGGTCCTTGCAGCCGTCGGTGCCGGCCATCAGCTGGGACATGCCGACGATGCCGTTGCGGCCGCTCGCCAGGAACTCGGGCAGTGCCGGCCACGGCACCTTGGTGTTGATCACCACGGTGGAGTCGTCGGGTGCGTCGATGCTGGCGATGTTCTGGAACACGAAGATGAACAGGAGCGGCGACAGGCCGGTCTTCGCGGTGGCCTCGGCGTCGCCGCGGCTGACGTCGAGGTTCAGCTTGACGATCTCGGCGTTGAGCGGGGTGCCGTCGTGGAACGTGATGCCCTGGCGCAGCTTGATGGTGAGCGACGTGTACTCGGGGTTCCAGCTCGACGACTCGGCCAGGTACGGCGTGGCCTTGAAGTCCTTGTCGAACACGAACAGCGAGTCGTAGACGGCGTTGGCGATCTGGATGCCGCCGGCGGCGAGCTGCGCGGTCGGGAGGCAGTAGCCACCGGACGCGTCGGCCTCGACCGAGTAGGTCAGTTCGCCGCCCGGGGTCGGCTTGCCGGCCGGAGCGTCGGTGGTCGGCACCGTGGTGTCGGGCCCCTCCTCGTCGGACTTCTTGTCGTCCCCACCGCAGGCGCCTGCGGTCAGGGCGAGTGCGAGTCCGAATGCGGCAAATTTGAACCCCCGCTTAGAACGTCGTTGCACGATGACTTCTCCATGGTTCCGAGCCGCTGGACGGCTTCGATCAAGTGGGAGGGGAGTCGTGAAAACGCTTACCTGTGACCCCCGACACACGGTTTGCCGCAGCACTGTAGCGCTTGATCAGTTGGCGTTCGTCCCATGTCACGAGTTCGTCATGCGGGAATCGGCGGCGGCCCGCAGCCCTACGATCTCGGCGTGACCGACGTGATCGTGGTGCTCGTCCTGATCAGTGGGTTCTTCGTCGCCGTGGCGGTCCAACGACGACGCAAGGCCGAGCGGCGAGCGCGGGCCACCACCGTCGAGCTCGTCATCGACGGGGACCAGGTGCGGCGTCGCCTCGGCGACGGACGGGAGGAATCGGCGCGCTGGGCCGAGGTCATCAGCGTCGAGGTCGTGTGCACCCCGGTACGGACCGCAGACGGGGCGACGGCGTTCGTGCTGATCGCGGAGGGTGCCGAGTCGGGGTGCCTGGTGCCGTTGGGCGTCGGCCACGACGACGCGCTGGTCCAGCAGCTGAGCCGCCTCCGCGGTTTCCGCACGGAGCAGTTCGTGGCGGCGACGGAGCACAAGCCGCCCCGCCGGACCATGGTGTGGGAGCGGCAGGGGTAGCAGTCAGTTCGACGGTGCCGCGACGGGATCGGGCACCGGCAGCGCCTGGTACTCCTTGGCCCGCCCCAACACCTTCTCGACGTAGTCGTCGCTGCGGTTGTACGCGAAGTACGCCTTCCGCAGACCCTCGTCGGTGTCGAGCGCCGGCGCCGAGCTGCACAGGAGCTTGCCCGACGCGAGCGCGGCGTCGTAGATGTTCTGGGGGTCGGCGACCTTGTCACCCGACTCGTCCTCCGCCCAGCGCTTCCAGGTGCCGGGGAGGAACTGCATGACCCCGACGGCGCGGTCGAGTTCGGGGTCGAGGTCGAGCGCACCCCGATCGGTGTCGGTGATACGGCGGGTCCCGCTGGTGCCGTCGAGCGGGATGCCGTACACCGGCACCGACGCCGTGCCGTCGGGCGCCGGCTGGCCACCGCTCGATCGACCGTGGTTCGACTCGGAGCGCCCGATGCCGGCGAGCGCCCACCAGGCGATGCCGCAGGCGGGCCGGGTCCGCCGCAGGTCGTTCGCGGCCCGCCAGTACGCGTCGAGCGCGATGAGGGGAAGGTCGCTGCCGGCGACGACGGTCATCGGTCGGGCGTTGCGGAGCTCTTCCTCGGCACCCACGATCGACGCCGTGGCGATCTCGGCGTCGGAACGGGCACGGGTGAGCTCGCGGGTCGCGGTTGCGGTGTCGTCCTCGTTGGTCTGCAGGCGCTCCTCCCATTCCGAGAGCGAGGCGGCGGTGCGGGCCTGCGCCGTCTGGACCGAGTCGGCCTGGCGTTCGACGGTGGCCTCGGCCTCACCGGCGAGTTTCGTCAGGTGTGACTGTTCCATCTGTTCGTCGAGCGTTCGGGTCGGGTCCAGGTACCCGTCGTCGCCCGCGCTGTGCACGAAGCGGCGAACGGCGATGGCTCGCAACGCGACATCGACGCGTTCGGCGGTGACCTCGAGCTTGCGACGTCGTTCGGTCGTCCGACCGATGAGCTCGACGAGCGCCCGCCGATCGACCTCGAGTTGGGCGAGCCGTTCCTCGTTCGTGGTGATCCGGTGGTTCGCGTCGGCGAGGTCGCGAGCATCGGCCTCCCGTTGCATCGCGGCGCCGTCGTAGCGCTCGCTCGTCACCGGCACGTCGTCGAGTGCGGGCGACGTCGCGACGATGACCCCCGCCGGGTTGCGCCCGTCGGCGGCCAGGACCTCGGGATCCTTGCTCGGTGTGGGGCGGCCGGGAGCCGGCCGGGTCGAGGCCGGTTTCACGCTGGTGGTCGGGGCGGCCGGGTCCGTCGGTGCCGCGGGATCGGCCGCCGGCGTCGTGGTGGCCGTCGGGTCGGTCTGCGCGGCGACCGGTGCCAGGTTGAGCCCGCCGAGCAGCACCCCGGCCGCGCCGATGGTCGCGGCGGTCGTGAGGTGACGGGCGGCGCCGTGCGGGCGGAAGGGTCGGGGCATGACGGTCGGGGGCGGCGTCGGGGGGTGCCGCGAACCTCCCACTTCTAGTGGGTGGACGGGCCCGGATCGTGGATCGCTGGTGCGAGACTGGTCCGGTGACGAGGCCGACGATCCCCACCGAGTTGGCAGCGATCGTCGGTGACGCGTTCGTGGTCGTCGATCCCGACCTGACTGCTCGCTACCGGGTCGACTGGACGGGGCGCTACGGCGGAGCCGATGCGGTGGTCGTGCGTCCGGGGTCGACGGCGGAGGTCGCCGCTGTCGTGGCGTGGGCAGCGGCCCGCGGGGTCGCGCTCGTCCCTCAGGGTGGCAACACCGGGCTGGTCGGCGGCTCCGTGCCCGAGCGCGCCGGTTCGGTCGTGATGTCCACCGAGCGGCTCGTGGCGCTCGGCGAGGTCGACGCGGTTGCCGGGCAGGTGACGGTCGGGGCCGGGGTGACCCCGTCGATGCTCGCGGACCACGTGCGGGGGACCGGGTGGCGATTCGCCGTCGACCTCGGCGCCCGTGACACCGCCACGATCGGCGGCATGGTCGCGACGAACGCCGGTGGGATGCGGGTGTTCCGCCATGGTTCGATGCGCGCCCAGGTCCTCGGCCTCGAGCACGTCACGGCCGCCGGCGACGTCGTGTCCCGACTCGGTGGCCTGCAGAAGGACAACACGGGATTCGATCTGGGCTCGCTCCTGTGCGGGTCCGAGGGCACCCTCGGCGTCGTGACGGCGGTGCGACTCCGGCTGATTCCCGACCCGGCGTTCCGCTCCACGGTGCTGATGGGGTTCGAGTCCGCTCCGGCGGCGCGAACCGCGGCGTGGTCGCTGCGGCGGGACGTCGGGCCGGTCGAGGTCATCGAGTACGTGTCGGGCCGGTGCGTCGACATGGTCGCCGCGACGTTCGGCCTCGTGGCCCCGTTCATCGCCGCGCATGTGCTCCTGGTCGAAGCCGCCGCCGACGTCGACCCGACCGACTCCCTCGCCGCAGCCATCGGCAAGCTGGCGGAACCTCCGACCGACGTCGCCGTGGCCGCCGATTCGTCGCGGCGCGAGGCGCTGTGGCGGTTCCGGGACGAGATCACCGCGGCGTTGGCGACCACGGGCCCGGTCGTGAAGTACGACGTGTCGATCCCCGCGAGCGACATCGATGCGTTCCGGGCCGACGCCGAGGTCGTCGTGTCGGCGCGATGCCCCGGTGCGACGGCCTGGTGGTTCGGGCACGTGTGCGACGACAACCTGCACCTCAACGTCACGGGGGCCCCGGCCGATCCCGACGTCGTCGCGGGACTCGACCGGTCGATCCTCGAGCTGGTGGCGGCGCATGGCGGCTCGATCAGCGCCGAGCACGGCATCGGCCGCGCCAAGGCCCGCTACCTCCACCTCTCGCGTTCCGACGTCGAGATCGCGCAGATGCGGGCGATCAAGCACGCGCTCGACCCGACGGGCATCCTCAACCCCGGGGTGCTGCTGCCCTGACGCGTCGCCTCGTCCGAGCGGCTCGACTCAGCGCCACTGGCCGCGCTCGGTGAGCACGTCCTTCAACACCTGGGGCTGGTCCGTCATGATGCCGTCGACGCCCAGGTCGAGGAGCGCCCTCATCTCGGCGGGATCGTCGATCGTCCACACGTGCACCTCGACGCCCGCGCGGTGGGCCCCCTCGACGAATGCCGGGGTCACGAGCGGCAGCCGGCCCTGGCGGGTCGGCACCTGTGCCGCTGCGGCGGCGAACCGGGGCCGGCTGACGCGGCGGGCTGCCGGTTGAGTTGCGGCCATCAGCCGGGCGACGCGTCGCGGGCCCATGGACGTGCACAGGTCGGGGCCGCACAGGTATCGCATGCGATCGATCCGCTTGTCGCTGAACGCTCCGATGCACACGCGGTCGATCGCCTTGCGATCCACGAGGATGCGGGCGAGCGGCACGACGGTGTTGTCGTTCTTCGGGTCGATGTTGATCCGGATGTCGGGGAACGAGGCGAGCAGGTCCTCGAAGAGCGGGATCGGCTCGCGGCCGTCGACGCGTGCCTTCGCCACTTCCTCGTAGGGCAGCTCGGAGATGACGCCGACGCGATCGGTCACGCGGTCGAGCCGGTCGTCGTGGAAGGCGACGAGCACACCGTCGGCGGTGAGGTGCACGTCGGTCTCGATGTAGCGGTAGCCGAGGTCGACGGCCCCCTGGAAGGCCGGCATCGTGTTCTCCGGCCACGCGCCGGCCCCGCCGCGGTGGGCGAACGCGATCGGTCCGTCGTGGTCGAGGAACGCGAACCGGGGAGCCATCCCCCAGTGTCTAGTGGTCCCGCGACGACCCCGCAGGCGGAGAAGTGGTGCGCCGGCGCGACGCATCCATCGCGCTCAGGCACCACTTCCGAGCTGAGCCCGGCGGACCTCGACGCGCCGAGCGATTCGGCGGGCCACCGACGAGGGCGACTCGAGGGCGCTGTACCCGAGGTACGCCACGTCCCACCCGAGTTCGGCGGCGGCGTGATCACGATGTTCGTCGCTGGCCTCCTCTTCCTCGAGGAAATGGTGCTTGCGACTGTGCGCCTCGATCCCGAGCTTCACCTCCGGCACGGCGAGATCGAACCGGGCGACCAAGCGGTTGTCGTCGTCCCGCAACTCGTGCTGCCGCTCGACGAGCCCGATCCGGGGGTCGTCGAGGCAGTCGTCGAGGAGCTGCTCGAACCACGAGTCGGGGACCCTGCCCCGCTCGGCGTGGGCGTCGAGTTGTCGGACGAGTTCGGCCGTCCCGCGTTGGCCCGGGCGGTGAAGGCGCTCAGCCGTTGCCCGGAGCCACCGCTCGTTCGCGCCCCGACGCAGTGCGTCCTGGAGGGCGCGACGCACCATCGCCGGCTCGACCGAATTCCCGAGGTCGCAGAGCGTGCGGGCCCGGTTCGTGCAGGGCACTGCGCCGATCGGGAGGGTGTCGCAGCGATCGAGCGCATGCACACGGTGCACGGTCACGCCGGGAATGCGGAGGACCCGAGGCCGGAGCACACTCAGCTCGATCTCGTCGAACACGTCGTACCCGTCGGTGCCGTCGAGCCGAGCAGCGGTCGTGTGGGAGGCGAATGTGCCGGGGTGGTCGAGCACGGCACCGGTCACGCGTTGCAGCCACGACGGCTGACCGTCCTGGGCGAGCAGCACGAGCCCGCCGCTGGGCATGGCGATCACCGTCCTCGCGATGATCAGTCGGCGCAGGTGATCCCTGCGGACTCCTTCGGCAGCAGCCTGGGAACGGGTGAAGACGTTGTGTTGAGAGGCTGCGAGCTCGGACACAACGCACAAGGCGTTGACCGGCATGGCGTCCATCCTGGTGGGTACCCCCGACATCCAGACACTCGGCGGCGAAGTGGTGCCTGAGCGCGATGGATACGTCGCGCTGGCGCACCACTTCCTCCGGCGGCGGCCCCGTGCAGACCCGGTGTCGGGGCGGCTGCGGCGTAGGTTGCACGGATGGATGCGAGCGAGGAGTTCCGGAACGAGGTGGAGCTCGGTGGAGCGGCGGCCCTCGATCGGCTGGCCCTGCTCATCGCGGCGAAGGGGGCGGGTCCGCTCGACGTGAGTGGCGAGCAGGCTCGACTCGACGAACTCGCCACCGATTTCGGCGGCGGCACCGCGGCGGAGCTGATGGGCTGGCTGCGTATTCGGGGATTCCGCGGCAACGCCGATTCGTACTACGACCCCGACAACTCCTTCCTCAATCGCGTGCTCGACCGCGGTCTGGGCATTCCGATCAGCCTGAGCGTGCTGGCGATCGAGGTGGGTCGGCGCTGCGACATCCACCTCGTCGGCATCGGGCTCCCCGGCGAGTTCATCGTCGCGGAGCGTGACGAACCCGACCGGTTCCACAACCCGTTCCGGCACCAGTCGATGTCGCCGGCGCAGGTCACCGAACTCCTCCGGCGGTTCGCGGGCCCGGCCGCCCGGCTCACGCCCGACATGGTCCAGCCGGTCGGGGCGCTGTCGATCGCGGCTCGGATGCTCGCGAACCTGGCCCACATCTACGCCCACACGGCCCGGCCCGCCGATCTCGAATGGGTGTTGCGATTCCAGGCGACCCTCCCGGGGGCGGCGCCGGCGGTGCGCCGTCAGCTGGTGGCGACGCTCGCTGCGCTCGGCCGGTTCTGGGAGGCGTCCGACGTGCTCGCAGCGCTCGTCGCCGACCCGCTCGCGCCGGCGACGCCCGACGAGCGTGAGGCCGACGAGACGCTGCTCACCCAGCTCCGCGGCAACCTCAACTAGGGATCCGCCCTCCAATTGACCGACTGGTCAAGTGCGGTCCGCGCTCGTAGGCTGCGCCGATCATCGACACGTCCAGGGGGAACAGATGACCGTCACCGACGAGAGCGCGACCGCCACCGCCACCGATCCCGACGCGGCGCGCGTCGACGCGCTGATCGACCAGTTGCTGGCTGAGAACCCGCCTGAGTCGACCGACGACCAGGCCTTCCTCGAGGCCCAGTACGACCTCGGCCTCGCCTGGGTCCGGTTCCCCGAGGGCTACGGCGGTATCGGGGTCAGCCCCAAGCTGCAGCGCACCGTCATCTCGCGCGTGAACCGCGCCGGTGGCCCCGTCGGCGGCACGCTCAACCCGATCGGCTACGGCATGTGCGCCCCGGCGATCATGGAGCACGGCACCGACGAGCAGAAGCGGATGCTCCGAGCGCTGTTCAGCAACGAGGACATCTGGTGCCAGCTGTTCAGCGAGCCCGGCGCCGGCTCCGATGTCGCGTCGCTCGCCTGCAAGGCCGAACGTGACGGCGACGAATGGGTCCTCAACGGCCAGAAGGTGTGGACCACCTTGGCGCACATCTCCAACTACGGCCTGATCATCGCCCGCACCGATCCCGAGCAGGCCAAGCACCGCGGCATGACGGCGTTCATCATCGACATGCACGCCCCTGGCGTCGAGGTTCGCCCCCTCCGTCAGATCACCGGCGAGGCGGAGTTCAACGAGGTGTACTTCACCGACGTTCGGGTCCCCGACACGATGCGCGTCGACGAGGTCGGCCGCGGCTGGGCCGTCTCGATCACGACCCTCATGAACGAGCGGGTCTCAATCGGTGGCGGCACCCCGCCCCGCAACAGCGGTCCGATCGGCCAGCTGCTCGACCTCTGGAAGCGCACGCCCGACACCACCGCGGTGCAGCGTGACGAGTTCATGCGGCTCTGGTCGCAGGCCGAGATCAACCGGCTGACGAACATCCGGGCGTCGCAGAACGCCAAGTTGGGCACGCCCGGCCCCGAGGGGTCGATCGCCAAGCTCGCGATGGCCGATCTCAACAAGCTCATCTACTCGTTCGCCATCGACCTGTTGGGCGCGTCGGGCATGTTGTTCGAGTCCTACGCCATGCACCAGCCCAAGACGGCGCTCTTCGGCGACGACATCGCCAAGAACTTCCTGCGGGCCCGGGCCAACTCGATCGAGGGTGGCACCACCGAGGTCATGAAGAACATCGTCGGCGAGCGAGTCCTCGGACTCCCCGGCGACATCCGTGTCGACAAGGACCTCCCCTGGAGCAAGGTCCCCCGGAGCTGAGTCGGGGTCGCGGTCGGGCCACATGAGCAGCCCGACGGCGACGGCGACGGCGAGTGCGCCGATCAGCGGAGCGATCGACATCGCCCGGGCAGGGAATCCGCCGAGGTCGACCACGGCGCGCCCGACGATGTCGTGGCGCGTCGGCCGGAACACGTCGTCGGTCGGGTTGTTGTCCCCGCGGAAGACGAACGTGCCGTCGGGCTCGATGCTGCGCAGGCGATGGACGATGAAGATGCCGGCGCCGGGTTGTCCGTCGGGGACCCGGTAGACGACGATCTCGCCGGGCCGGTAGTCGTCGGCGGAGCGGACGTACACGAGGTCGCCGAGCGCGTAGGTCGGCTCCATCGAATGCCCGCGCACGACGACGAACGATGCTGCGCCGCCGAAGCGGGCCGGCCACAGGACCACGAGGAACAGGGCCACCGCGCCGGCGAACAGCAACGTCGAGACGGGGCGACGACGGCGGGCTCGTACGCGACGCTCCTGCCGGACGCCGGGGCCGGAATCTGGTTCGACTGGTTGGCTCATGGCGAGTCCAGGTGGAAGTCGTCCCACGTGATCCCGGTCGACGTGTACTGGTAGAGCCCGAACAACTGGTGCGTCGAGTTCTTGAACGTGGTCTGGTCGCCGGCCGACAACGTGGTGCTCGCGACGGCGGTGCCGTTGATCGTCGCCGTCAGCGTGGTCGCGGTGGTGCCACACCCGAAGGTGATCGAGGCCGGCGCCGTGGCGATGCCGCCGGGGTAGAGGTTGGTCACCGACGTGAGCAGCGTCCATCCGGAGTTGTACCTCCACAACTCCATCGAGCCGTTGCTCGACGACGTCCACTCACATGTGAGGAACTGCGTTCCGGCAGCGTTGCGGTTCGTCGTGAACCCGGCGTCGAAGT
>CALMLJ010000251.1 GCA_937868025.1 uncultured Acidimicrobiaceae bacterium | reverse complement strand
GTCGAAGAGCCGGGCGGGACCGGCCTCGGGGCTAGAGCCCAAGCGCCGACTTGAGGGCGTCGACCCGGTTGGTCAGCTCCCAGGTGAAGCCGTCGCCCGAACGGCCGAAGTGGCCGTAGGCGGCGGTCGGCTGGAACACCGGCCGGCGAAGGTCGAGGTCGCGGATGATGGCGGCGGGGCGGAGGTCGAAGACCTCCTTGACCGCGTCGGTCAGCTTGCCGCCATCGACGGTGGCGGTGCCGAACGTCTCGACGAGGATCGACACGGGGCGGGCCATGCCGATGGCGTACGCCACCTGCACCTCGCAGCGCTTCGCAGCGCCCGACGCCACCACGTTCTTCGCGACCCAACGGGCGGCGTAGGCGGCCGAGCGGTCGACCTTGGACGGGTCCTTGCCCGAGAACGCACCACCGCCGTGACGGGCCATGCCGCCGTAGGTGTCGACGATGATCTTGCGGCCGGTGAGGCCGCAGTCGCCCACGGGGCCACCGATCACGAACTTGCCCGTCGGGTTGACGAACACCTCGTAGTCGTCGTCCGCGAACTCGGCGGGGATGACCGGACGGATCACGTTCTCGATCAGATCGGGGCGGATCTCGGTGTCGCGGTCGACGCCGTCGTTGTGCTGGGTCGAGATGAGCACCGTCTTGAGGCGGACGGGGCGGTTGTCCTCGTATTCGAAGGTGACCTGGGTCTTGCCGTCGGGGCGGAGGTAGGGCACCACGCCGGACTTGCGGACCTCACTGAGGCGCTCCGACAGGCGGTGGGCGACGTGGATCGGGAGCGGCATCAGGGCGTCGGTCTCGTCGGATGCGTAGCCGAACATCATTCCCTGGTCGCCGGCGCCCTGCTTGTCGAGCTGATCGTCCTCGCCGGCGGTACCGGCCCGGACCTCTTCGGAGTCGTCGACGCCCTGGGCGATGTCGGCCGACTGCTCGTCGAGCGCCACCATGACGCCGCACGTGTTGCCGTCGTACCCGAACGACTCACGGTCGTAGCCGATCCCGTTGATCGTCTTGCGGGCGATCGAGGGGATGTCGACGTAGGCCGACGTCGTGATCTCGCCGGCGACGACGCACAGGCCGGTGGTGACCATGGTCTCGCAGGCCACCCGGCTGTTGGGGTCCTGCTCGAGGATGGCATCGAGAATGGCATCGGAGATCTGGTCCGCCATCTTGTCGGGGTGCCCCTCGGTGACCGATTCCGAGGTGAACGTCCAGTTCGTCATGGTCTTTT
>CALMLJ010000250.1 GCA_937868025.1 uncultured Acidimicrobiaceae bacterium | reverse complement strand
TCGACGACCGTCTTCTCGCGGCGCGGGATGTCGCGGCCCCCGGGTTCGATGCCGAATGCGTCGTCGACGAGCTCCCCGCGCTTGATCTGGCCGAGCATGTCCATGACGTGCAGGCCTTCGAACGCGTCCTTGCCGTAGAACAGTCGGCCGTCGTACACCTCGCGGAGGTCTCGTTCGACGTAGGTACGAGTGAGTGCGGCGCCGCCGAGCAGCACGGGGACCTTCGACAGGTTGCGGGCGTTCAGCTCCTCGAGGTTGTCGCGCATGATCAGCGTCGACTTCACGAGCAGACCGCTCATGCCGATGGCGTCGGCATTGACCTCGACGGCCTTGTCGATCATCTCGGCGATCGAGATCTTGATGCCGAGGTTGTGCACCTCGTAGCCGTTGTTGGTGAGGATGATGTCCACCAGGTTCTTGCCGATGTCGTGCACGTCACCCTTGACGGTGGCCAGCACGATGCGGCCCTTGCCCGAGTCCTCGCCCTCGACGACCTCCATGTGCGGCTCGAGGTGGGCGACCGCCTTCTTCATGGTCTCGGCCGACTGCAGCACGAACGGGAGCTGCATCTCGCCCTTGCCGAAGAGGTCACCGACGACCTTCATGCCCTCGAGCAGGACGTCGTTGATGATGGCCAGCGGCGCGAGGCCCTCGGCCATGGCCCGGTCGAGGTCGTCGGTCAGGCCCTCACGGTCGCCGTCGATGATCCGGGTGCTGAGGATCTTCTCGATCGTCCAGTCCGAGCGGTCCTCCTTGACCGTCTCCTCGACCTGCACGTCGGCGAACACTTCGAGGAACTTGTGC
Source organism: uncultured Acidimicrobiaceae bacterium (assembly GCA_937868025.1). The sequence goes on along the minus strand of CALMLJ010000250.1, from coordinate 2,800 downwards.
AGCGGGTCGTAGGACTCGTCGCCGTTGGACAACGTCCCCGCCGCCCCGCGACGGTCCCAGATGAGGTCGAGGCACACCTCGCGCTGCTCCTCGGGAATCCGCGACAGCGGCATGATCTTGCTGGCGTGCACGATCGCCGAACTCAGGCCGGCCTTGATGCACTCGGCGAGGAACACCGAGTTGAGGACGTGCCGCGAGCCCATCGACAGGCCGAAGCTCACGTTCGACAGACCCAGCGTCGTGTACGTGCCGGGCAGCTCGTCAGTGATGCGACGGATCGCCTCCATGGTCTCGATGGCGTCACGGCGGAGGTCGTCGTCGCCGGTCGAGAGCGGGAAGGTCAGCGCGTCGAAGATGAGGTCGCCGGGTTCGAGGCCGTAGGTGTTGATGGCGATGTCGTGGATGCGGTGCGCCACCCGCATCTTCCACTCGACGTCACGGGCCTGACCCTCCTCGTCGATGAGCAGGCAGATGACCGCTGCTCCGTACTCGCGGGCGAGCGTGAACACCCGGTCGAGGCGTGAGCCCTCGTGGAACCCGTCCTCGAGGTTCGCCGAGTTGAGGATCGCACGGCCCCCGAGCCACTGGAGCCCGGCCTCCATGACCTGCGGCTCGGTCGAGTCGAGCACGATCGGCACCGTCGACTGCGTGGCATAGCGCTGGGCGATCGCGTCCATGTCGAGCGTGCCGTCGCGGCCGACGTAGTCGACGCACAGGTCGAGGACGTGGCTACCGTCCTTGATCTGGTCCTTGGCGACCTGGACCGTCTGGTCCCAGTCCTCGGCGAGGATCGCCTCGCGGAACGCCTTGGAGCCGTTGGCGTTGGTGCGCTCGCCGATCATCAGGAAGCTGGTGGCGGCGTTGTCGCCGTCCTCGGAGCCGAACGCCTGGAAGCTGTAGATGGACGTCGCTCCGTCGGTGTGAACGGGGTCGAGGTGCGCCGGCTCGATGTCCTTGACGCCTGCTGCGAGCTGGCGGATGTACTCAGGTGTGGTGCCGCAGCAGCCGCCGACGACCCGGACGCCGAACTCGCGGACGAACCGCTGCTGGTAGGTCACGAACTCCTCGGCGGTGAGGTCGTAGTGCATCTTGCCGTCGACGACGGAGGGTAGGCCGGCATTGGGCAGCACCGAGATCGGGATGCGGGAATGCTGGGCGAGGTAGCGGAGGTGCTCGCCCATCTCCGAGGGGCCGGTGGCGCAGTTGAGGCCGATGACATCGGGGCGCATCGGGTCGAGCGCGGCCAGGGCGGCCGCGATCTCGGTGCCCGGCAGCATGCGGCCGGTCAACTCGATCGTCACCTGCGTCTGGATCGGGACGTGCCGACCGACCGTCTTCATGGCCCGGCGCACGCCGTTCATCGCGGCCTTCACGCCGAGCAGGTCGAACTGGGTCTCGATGATGAACAGGTCGACGCCGCCCTCGAGGAGGCCGATGCCCTGCTCGTGGTACTGGTCGCGGAGGTCGGCGTACGACACCTGGCCGAGGGTGGCGAACTTCGTGCCCGGGCCCATGGAGCCGGCGACGAAGCGGGGGCGATCCGGTGTCGACAGGTCGTTGGCGACCTCACGCGCGATGCGGGCGGCGGCCACGTTGATCTCGTGGGCGCGGTCGGCGATGTCGTACTCACCGAGCGGGATGCCGAACGCCCCGAAGCTGTTCGTCTCGACGACGTCGGCGCCGGCCTCGAAGTAGTCGGCGTGCATCTGGGCGATGACGTCGGGGCGGGTGACCGACAGGAGGTCGGTGCACCCTTCGAGTGCGTCGCTGCCGAAATCGTCGGCGGTCAGGCCGACCTGTTGGAGGTAGGTGCCGGCGGCGCCGTCGAACACGACCACGCGCTCGCGCAGGAGGTCGAGGTAGGGACTGGCAGTACTTCTGGAAACACCCGAATCATCGGACATGGGAACTCCTTCGCGGAGCGGCCGAGCGGCCGCGAGATCTCAGCTGGATCGTCACCGCGAGCCGGGGCCTCACGCCCTTCCCATCAGGTCAGCTCAACGCAGTGCAACGTGCGGGCGACATGATAGCGCTCCGGACTCGCGCCGTCCCTCACGATTCGGGGGCCGGGCCGGTAGGGTCCGCTCATGTTCCGTGTCGAGGTGACCCGCGGGTCGGTGGTCGAGAGCACGCATGAGGTGCGGGCCTGCGCCGTCGACGTCAGCGGCGTGCTGGTCGGCGAGGCGTCGCCGGGAGACGCCGACTGGCACATGTTCATGCGGTCGGCCGCGAAGCCGTTCCAGGCGGCCCCGGCCGCTGCGGCGGGTGTCATCGACACGCTCGGCCTCGACGATCGTCACCTCGCGGTGGCGTGTGCGTCCCACGACGGCTCGGCGGCACCGGTGCGGCTGGTCCGGGAGATCCTCGACTCCGCCGGTCTCGACGAGTTCGCCGTTCGCGCCGGTGACGACGGCCAGGGTGGACTCATCAAGCACCAGTGCTCCGGCAACCACGCCCTGGCCCTGGCGTACTGCGTGGTCATGGGGTGGCCGACCGACTCGTACCTGGACCGCGACCACCCGGTGCAGCAGACCATGCAGGCGGCCGTGGCGCTCGCCGTCGACGCCGATCCGCACCTCGAGGCGGACAACTGCGGGATGACCGCGCACCGGGTGCCGCTGCGCAATATCGCCACCGCTTACGCCCGTCTCGGCGTGGGGTGGGCGGGACTCCCTGGTCTCGAGGCAGTGGCTGCAGCGATGCGGGCGAATCCCTATGTGATCCGCCAGGCCGGCCAGGCCGACGCCGAGCTGATGGCCGCCGACCCGTCGCTGGTCGCCAAGCACGGTGCGGAGGGTGC
>CALMLJ010000249.1 GCA_937868025.1 uncultured Acidimicrobiaceae bacterium | reverse complement strand
TGTACCCCCAACGGGATTCGAACCCGTGCCGCCACCTTGAGAGGGATTCCCGACGTGGCCGCAGCGAACGTCAGCGGACGGAACGGGCGAGATCTTGGGGTTTTCTGGACGTGGCGGCCGTGAGCGGCCGGTGCGATTCAGGGCGGCCGCGGGATTTCCGCGGTATCGGTGTGGGCCCACGCCCGTCGTTCGGTCAAGTCATTGCCACCCAGTCTCCTGACGCGTGGCGACACCAGACCGCCCCAGGAGGCGACGACACGTCGATACTCCGACGGAATCGTGGGAGGCGGCAGGCGGCCGAGGCGCCTTCGGCACCCAGCTGGATCTGCACCGACACACGGTCGCCCTGGCGCTTGATCACTCGGGCACGGAGCGGGGCCTCGTCACCATCGCCAAGCACGAGCCAGTCACCTGGAACCGGGGCGAAGTCAGGGTCGTTTGCATGTGGGCCATGGCCGATCCAGCACTCGACGACCATGTCTCCGCCGACAGAGTTCGGGTCGAACCAGAGGTCGTAGCGCTCGGTAGCCACGCCGATCACGCTACCGGCGGCGGCCGGCCGATCCAGGCCGGATCCTCGATCGGCCCACGAAGTGGCTGCGAACCTCGGCGAACACCTCGACCGTCGGAGCGGCGAGGGTGACCGTCCAATGGAGCGCGAGACCGCAACACGACCCCGGACCATGTTCCGCAGAGAGCGACCGCTGAGTTCCCCAAGAGGCGCCAGTCCGACCGCGGCTCGACAGACAAGACAGGGACCAGCGGCGCGTGTCCGGTAGCAGTTCGACCACAGGTGCCATGGATGGTCGCGGTGGTCGACCGCCTTGCCCCGCAACGAGTCCTCGGCGGTCAGCCGCCCCGCGATGATCGATGTCCGAGGCGGCTGATCGGGTCGACGATCCGCATCCGCGCCGACCGCCGCTCCGGCCTGCGTGCGACCGCCTTCACACGACTGACGAGCGCCCATGCCGCGATGGCGTCCGCATCGGTCGGGTCGTCCTGCCCGAAGAGGCTGAGATCGAGCACGCCAGCCAGATTCGCCGCCTCGACCGCTGCCTCATCTCCCATCGACCGCCGCACGGCGGCCACGGTGTCGGACGTCGTCAACCACCGCGGGCGCGGGATCTGCCGACGACCGAGCTCGTCGCGCAACTCGCTCCACGCCCCCGCCACCCGGGCCGCCGGGCTCCCCCGCTGCCGCAGCGCACGCCGACGCATCTTCAGGAAACGCGGGAGACCGGCACCGGCGGTCGAGAGCAGCACGGCCACGACGAGCAAGATCAACCAGACGCTCCGACCCCCGGTGTCGTGCTGCGCTGCGCCCGACGAGCCTGCCGCACCCGCCGATCCCGCCTCACCCTGTGGCACGTCGGGCGTCGGGTCGGCGGCCGTTGCGATGGTCGTGGTCGTCGTGGTGGTCGTCGTTGTGGACGTCGTCGTCGCAACGACATCGGCATCGTGAACGGCGTGACGATCGGGAACCGGATCGACGCGCACCCAACCGGCTCCGGCCACGTGAACCTCCGGCCACACCGACAGCATCGCCTCGGTCAGCGAGACCGACCCGTCCCGCACCTCGTCCGGCGACAGCACGAATCCGTAGCCCAGCCGGACCGCAACGTCGCGCTCGTGAGCAAGGAGCGCGAACGCCACCGCGAACTCCTCCGGAGGACCGAAGCCGACCTCGGGACGATCGCCGTCCAGGCCGAGGAACACCCGAATGGTCTCGACGGTGATCGGGCCCTCGATCGTCGGATCGACGGCGAACCGAGGTGACTCGCCATTCTCGTTGCCCAGGAGTCGGGTGATGGCGTCCACGGTGCTGCGGGGGTCGCCCGGGCCGCCGCCGGCCACGTCGGCGAGACCGGGCACGTCGACGATGGCATCGGGTTCGGAGTCGTCGACGAGCGACGGGACACCATCGGTCAGGACCGACCCATCGGGCACGACCGCGTCGGCTCGCATCGTTCCCGCCTGCGCCGGTCGGCCGGAACGGAACGCCAGCGACCCGTCGCGTGGGTTCATCACCAGTTGCGGCACCGACGCGTCGGACCGCAACGCCGCGTAGGTCCCGAGTTGGGGAACGAAGGGGAGGCGGTTGCCGGCATGGAACGTGATCACAGCGTCGACGGCAGTGCCCCCGATCGGTGCGTCGTTTCGGTCGGACAACGGCGGGAGCTGCTCGCCCAGGGGCGCGTACCGTCCGGTCGAACGCCATCGGACGCCGTCGAAGGCGTCGAGGGTGGCGAGGCGCATCACCACCGGTCGTGCGACCGGACCCCGGATCGACACGTCGGCAACCACGCCCGACGATCCGTCGGCCCGTCGCGCCCGCGCCAGCACGGCGAACGGGTGCTCGGGAGCGAAGGACGACGACGCCGGCTGCCACCGCTCGCGCAACACGGCCGGCCCACCCGTCCGGAACAGCCCGAGTCCGGCGATCGGCACAGCGAGAGCGACGGCGGCCGCAACCAGCGAGGCTCCCGGCCACCCCCGGCCGAGGGCGCGCCGACGCGCGGTCGCCACGAACACCGCCCCCGCAGCGACCAACATGACCACGGGCCAGGCCCGGTAGGGCAAGGCGCCACGCCAGGACACGAGCACGCCAGCCGCCGCCAGCACGCCGGCTGGGGCGATCACCAACGGGGCAGCACGTGAGCTCAGCACCGCCGCCGACGACAGGGCCGCAGCTCCCCACACGAGCAGGAACGGCACGGTCAGCGTGTTCCGGTCGGCGACGACGGGTGTCACGGTCGACAACACCTCCGCGCCACCGTCACGAAGGGCTCGCCAGAACGCTCCGGGGAGGCCCGAGACGGTCGGTACCGTGCGGACGAACAGCGCCACCCACGCCACGACGAACGCCCCGGCCTGCGCTGCGGCCACCGCCCACACCGGCGACTCGGGTCGCCGGCGTCCCGACCAGACGGCGATCGCCCCGGGCATCGTCGAGCCCACGACGATCGGGACGACCAGACGCAGCGGCACGAAGGTCCCCACGAACGTCGTCGCGGCTGCTCCGACGCACAGGGTCGAGGCCACCAGCTCGATGTCCCGGCCGCCGGTCGGCGACCTCACCGCAGCACATCCCAGAGGCGGGCGAACTCGCTCGAGGTGGCGGCACGCACCGACCGCACCCTCGTCGACGCCGGCGCCGAGCGTGGGGCGAGTGCCGACGCGATCTCGGCGATCACGACCACGGGGAGACGCGTCGCAAGTTCGGCGAGTGCGACGTGGTCCCCGGCGTCCGCCGCACCGGTCACGAGCACGCTGGTGGTCGCCGAGGTGAGCGTCAGCAGGGTGTCGAGAGCGGTGGGACCCTTCGGCGCGGCGGGTCCGATCGCCACACCGGCCAGGAGATCCAGGACGACCCCGGCGGCGGCATCGCGGCCACCGACATCATGACGATCCGGGCCGATCACCAGGGTGAGGGGAACACCCGAGCCGGTGACGGCGACCGCCACCGACGCCACCACTTCGACGGCCTGCTCGAACCGCACCTCATCCCACCGAGCCGACCTGGTGTCGAACGCCAACACCAGCCGTTCGAGCGTCGCATCGGCATGCTCGCGCACCATGAGCTCCCCGGTACGGGCGACCGTCGGCCAGTGGATCTGGCGCCGATCGTCGCCGGGTCGGTAGACCCGCAATCCGACGAACGACGCGGCGTCGGGGCGCCGGTACGGGCCTGCCGGCCCCTCGGAGTTGCGGATCGACGAGGGCGCGATCACCTCGAGGCGATGGTGACGCGGGTGGACGATGAACTCCTGCGGCCGACCGAACTCGAGTCGGCGCCGGAAGAGTCCGAACGGATCAGCCGAGTCGGTGACCAACGGGCCGATCGAGCCTGACCCCCGGCGTTTCGTCGGCAGCGGGAGCGTCACCGTGACATCGGCTCCCGGCGCCAGTCGGGGCACGGCGACCGTGATCCGGTCGTCGAGGGCGATGAGGAAGAGGGTGAGGGCCGGAGCACGGCGCGCCGACGGGTTGGTCAGGACGATCGTGATCTGGCCGCGCGTCCCCACCTCGACGCGGCTGGCAGGTACGTCGATCGAACGGACGTCGAGACGGACCGGGCTCAACGTGGCCAGGCCGCTCACCGCGACCAGCGCGAGGCCACCGACACCGAGCACGGCGACGGACGGCAAGCCGCCGAACGCCGCGAGGACCGTCAGGGTCGCGGCAACGGCGACCAGCCCGAAGCCCCGACGGGTCGGCATGGTTCAGCCCCGGTCTTGAGGGGGTGCGATGGAGCGCACCGCTTCGTCGATGATGTCGTCCTGGGTGATCTTGTGCACCGAAGCCGACGCGTGGAGCTCGATCCGGTGGGCGAGCACGGGCCGTGTCAACGAACGGATGTCGTCGGGCGAGACGAAATCTCGTCGGTCGGCGGCGGCGCGCACCCGGGCGGCACGCACGAGCGCGAGCGTCGCCCGTGGGCTCGCCCCCATGCGGACGTTCGGGCCCGTGCGGGTGGCGCGACAGATCGATGCGGCGTACTCCACGACCGGCTCACGGACGCGCACCGCCGCAGCGATGGCGATCAAGGCCTCGATGTGGTCGCTCCTCAGCCCCGACGGCGCGGTCTCAGACGCGACCACGCCCTGGGCGAGCACCATCGCGACCTCGGCCTCGAGCGACGGCTGTCCCATCGACGTCCGGATGAGGAACCGGTCGAGCTGAGCCTCGGGGAGACGATACGTGCCTTCGAGCTCGATGGGATTCTGAGTGGCGACGATCATGAAGGGTCGCGGGACGGGGTGGGTCGCTCCGTCCACGGTGACGCGACGCTCCTCCATCACCTCGAGGAGTGCGGACTGAACCTTGGGCGAGGCTCGGTTGATCTCGTCGGCGATGACGATGTTCGCGAACACCGGCCCCTCGCGGAACTCGAACTCCTGGGTGCCGGGGTGGAAGACACTGAACCCCGTCACGTCGGACGGCAGCAGGTCCGGCGTGAACTGCACACGGTCGTGGCGGGCGTCGATCGAGGCGGAGATCACTCGCGCCAGGGTCGTCTTGCCCACTCCCGGCAGGTCTTCCAAGAGCAAATGACCCTCACTGAACAGGCACGTGAGCGCCAACTCGATCGCACGAGAAGCACCCAATACCACGGCCCCGACATGTTCGGAGAGGTGGGCGAAACAACGAGCGAAGTAGTCGATCTGCTGCGCACGGAGCTCATCGGCATCGCCGCGCTGCGTGGCGTCCTTGCCCGCGTCACCATCCATAGACATCGGTCCCTCCCAGGGCGAGTCAGGTTAGTGCGGCTCGCCCTAGATGAGTAGTTCCAAGGGATTCGCGCGCTCCGCGCGATCATCCACCAGTT
>CALMLJ010000248.1 GCA_937868025.1 uncultured Acidimicrobiaceae bacterium | reverse complement strand
GACTCCAAGTCGGGGCGCCACTGCACGGCGTGGTACAGCGTGTCGGCGCGCCGGACGATCGGGGCGTAGCGGTAGAGATCCTCGAAGGCCACGGTACGACTCGGCTCGGGCCGTACGTCGTACCTCTGGGAGTCTCCGACTGGCTGTTCGCCGCCAAGCCAGTACCGGGCCCTGCCGATGAGGTGCTCGATCATCATGTCTCCCGGCTTCAGCTGGGCGAGGCAGCGAATGATCTCGTTCGCATCATCCGCTGCATCTCGCGCCACCATCTCTTCGGTTCCCTCCAGCACCCCCACGTCTATGGCGCAGGTGTTGGAGTCGGGCCGCAGGTATCGTCCGACGGCCTTCACGAGCAGGATCGCCGAGTTGAGCTTCCTGCTGAAGTTCAACAACGTGTAATCGTCGAGGTCCACATGGCGCACCTCCATCTCTGCGAGGCAGAGCTGCTCGACGACGTGGTGGCAGTAGCCGTAGAGACGGTCGGCCGCGGTCTCGTCGTTCGGGGGCAGCGGCATCGTCTCCCGCACCCCGGGCTCGTCGATGTAGGGGTCACGGATCGGCCATTCGGTGGGCCGGCCGAAGCAGGCCCAGATGGTCGCTGCATCGGCCGGTGCGATCGCCCACTTCTCGAAGACGAGATGCATGTCGAGCGCAACCTCCTGAACCTGCTCCTCGGTCAACGGCGGCAGGGGGACATCGCCGGGGAGGCCGCCACCGTCCACCGCCTGGACGTTGACGGTGTCTCGCATCGGTCGGGTCTTCCATGACCACGATCCGTCCACACCGGGGCCGATCGGCCCGATGCGACTTCGGTCCATGCCGAGGTGGCCCGTGAAGTCGGAGAGGGTCGGAAAGTTGAAGTCCTTCCAGGTCTTCCCCGGCAACTCGACCTCGACGGCGCACGACATCAGACCGTCGTACAGGCCGGGGCAGTGGACGGCGTTGATTGTCCCGTCGATCCACTCCACGATGTGGATGTGGCCGTCGCATGGCGGCAGCAGCCCCATGGCGATGATCGCATCGACGTTGAAGTTGAGGTCGCAGCCGGCGCCCTTGAACACGACGTTGAATGTGCCGTCGGGGCACGGCCGGATCTCCTCGACCTCGACGGTCGAGCTGGGGGTATCAGGCACGTTGGGCCTCCTGTTGTGGGGTGAGTTGATGGGCCGAGCAGTTCCGCCCGAGCGTCTCACACTCGAAGCACTCGCCGCCGTAGGCGCCCGAGTCGGGATGATGGGCAGGGAGTGGTGGTCGACCTTCGGGGAACACGAACGGACCGCCAGGGCCCGCACCTGGAGCAGGCACGCCGGGCGGGAACTCGATCGAGACCGCTGCGACCGGACGGTAGCCGTTGAGCGCTCCAGCGGAGCAGCGATGGATCTGGTCGGCGAGGAAGCCGAGCATCGGGTCGCCGACGAGATCGGTCGTGTAGCTGCCGGCGCCGTCGCGGGTGATGACGGCGGCCAGGTAGCGGCCCCGGTGCACGAGGATGGTGGAGTAGTCGGTCCACAGGGCCAGCTCCCACTCACCGAGGTCGTCCTCGGGCTGCGGGTCGAACCCGCATTTCTCGAAGGCCTCCATCGCACTCTTCTCGAGCGCCCACTCTTCCCTGTCCGTCAAGCCGGTGGCCATGCTGGTCCTCCATCGTCGCTGGTAGCTGTACGATCGTCAGGCTACATATTGACACCTTGACCGTCAAGCGCTAACTTGACCGTCAAGCAACCAGGAGGACCCATGGCATACGGAAACAACGTCTATCTCACCGGCAACGTCACGAGAGAGCCGGAAGGCAGGTACACGCCGTCCGGTGCGTTCGTCGTCGAGTTCGGCCTCGCCGTCAACGAGTCGTGGATCCCGAAGGGTGGTGGCGAGCGTCAGGAGCGCACCCACTACTTCGACGTGACCGTGTGGCGTGAGCTCGCCGAGAACGTCGTCGAGACCGTCACCAAGGGAATGCGCGTCTGCGTTGAGGGCAAGATGGACTTCCAGGAGTGGGAGGACAAGGACTCGGGCAGCAAGCGCAACAAGCTGAAGGTGCTGGCCGAGGAGGTATCACCCTCACTTCGCTGGGCGACGGCGGTCGTCACCAAGAACGAGCGCAACGGTGGTGGCCGAGGTGAGCCCGCCGGTGCCGAGCGATACGACGAACCGGCCCAGGGCGGCTCCCAGCCCCGCCAGCAGCAGCGCTCCCAGCAGCAGGCGCCGGCCAACAACGGCGACCCCGGCCCGCAGTACGATTATGACGGAATGGACGAACCGTTCTGATGGGCGGCGAACTGGACGATCTGCCGGGGAACGCCAATGGGTCGGCCCAGGAGGCTCTGATCCGTCAGATCCACACCGACCCGGTGATCGAGCGCACGGCCG
>CALMLJ010000247.1 GCA_937868025.1 uncultured Acidimicrobiaceae bacterium | reverse complement strand
AGGACCGCTTCATCCACGTCGGTGGCGTCGGGCCCGACCCGAAGGACCGCCGCCAGGTCCACGCCCGCAACAACGCTTCGGTGCTCTACGTGCTCCGAGTCCCACGAAAGAAGGCGTCATGATCACCGCCCTCAAGTACATAGCCGCTGCCGTTGTCGGCGGGTTGCTCACGTTCTTCGTCGGCATCCCGCTCTACTTCATCATCGACTACCTACGGAACGGATCGCGCCAATGACCGACACGCTCGTGAACATCGCCCCCGGCTGCTACATCGACCCGGCATCCGTCGAGTCGATCAAGGTGACATACCCCTACGAAGGGTGGTGCAGTTGCGGTGGCAGGAAGGGGGTCGGCCATGAGTCGCTGTGCGCCGGCCAGCCGTTCCATGTCGTCCAGGTGATGATGCACGGTGGGCGGTACCACCGTCATGCCGGGGCGCTCGGCGACGACATCCGCTACTTCGACGAGGCCGACGCCATCATCGACGCCGACAAGCTGGCCCAGTTGCTCATGATGCCCGACCAGGAGCTCTACCGCCCATGACTGACCAGCGACACGTCGACGCGCTCCACGAGATCATCCGCACGTTGAGCAACCTCGTGTCGATGATCTCCGATCCGATGCAGGTGATCCTCGTCGACGACCTCATCGAGAAGGCCAAGCGAGCGCTCGAGGAGCCGGTCGGGCCGATCGTCGACGCAGAAGCCACCGAGACCATCCTCGAGCTCGAGATGCCGCCGTACCGTCTGTTCGGGGTCGGCCCCGTCATGGGCGGCAAGATCCACGCCTGGAATCACACCGTGTTCGGCGGGGGCGGGTACCGGACCGAATGCGGCGCGTACACGCAGACCGTCAAGCGCGAGCGCATCTCCGAGCGAACCGACTTCACGAACGACGACGGCCGCCACTGGTGCAAGGCGCCCGCGTGCGACTTCGCCATCCGCAAGGAGCTTCGACCATGACCGACGAACCCACCGACAAGCCGACCTTCTCTGAACTGGTGATGGGCATAAACGACACGCTCGACGGCATCATCGCGGCCGTCGCCGGCTACCGGGCCAAGGCGACCGAGGCGGGCTTCAGCGACGCCGCAGCCGAGCAGATGGCGCTCGACTACCACCGGGAGCTCGTGAGGATCACCTTCATCACGTAGCCGCACGAACTGTGCTAAAAAGGGAAGAACCCGCCGAACTTTGGTGAGCGAGGCGGGTTCTTCAATTCATTCGTGTGTGTGACGACGATGATAGTCGACGCCGCGCACCTGTTCAAGCACGAGGTACGCAATGAACGACGAGAGTCGCAACATCGTGAGGTCCATGCTGGGTGGAGATGGATCCATCCAGACGTGCGCGGAGTGCGAATGTCCCGCTCACCCCCTCACCGACGAGGACTTGAGAGTCGTCCTCAAGAACGCTCGCCTGCAGATCGACGCGTGGCTTGACGGACAACTCGACATACCCGAGATCGTCATGACCCTGCTCACCTTCGGCGAGACCCTCTGGAAGGGTCAGCGATGGGCGGCGTGTGCCTGTCGAGATGGTGGGCGCTACCTTGTGCCCCCAACTCGGCCGCGACTCAACCCCGCCCAGCCGGCTGAACGGGACGGAGATCTACCCGCACCAGAACGTGGGGTGTCGTGGCTGTATCGGCTTCACGGTGAAGGTGGTCGACTGCTGTATGTCGGCGTGAGCAATAACCTCCCGGCCCGAGTACGAACCCACCGGTCGACGTTCACCGGTCTCATCCAGCGGGTGACCTTCGTGCGCTACGAGGATCGACGCGCCGCCCTGGACGCTGAGCTGGCCGCCATCGCCAGCGAGATGCCTGCCTTCAACGTGGTCGGCTCATGAACGAAGCTGAGCGTTTCCGGGTCGCCGATCGACGCCAGCGTCAGTTCTCCCAGGTCCCACTCCACCTACTGCGCTCCACGGTATCCGACCGGGCCGTACGGCTCTACGCCACCATGGACGCTGAGTGGATCAACAGGAAACTCGACGACCCGACCTGCTGGCCGAGTCAGGAACTGCTCGCCTCGATGCTGCGCACATCGGTGCGCAGCATCGAGCGCGCCATCGCCGAATTGGTCGCCATCGGAGCAATCGAGGTGCACCGCGTCAAGTCTGGACCGTGGCCCCACAACGTCTACGTCTACATCGACCGGATCCCCGAGCAACCCGACAGGAGTGTCGGCTACCCGGCGAGCGACCCGCCACTCCTGTCGAAAGCACCCGACACCGGTGACGGACTATCCAGAATCATTGATCCAGAAGAAGAGAAACCGGCGCCTTCGGCGACCGGCTCCCAGGATGCTCCGCAGCGAATGATCGACCGACCGGCAACCGAGCGATTCGACACCTCACTGCCGAGCTACAAGCTCTGCGCCTACTTCGCCGCCAAGTGGCTCGAGCACACCCCGGATGCCAAACCGAACATCACGAAGAAGTGGGTCGACGAAGCGGATCGTCTGCTCCGCATCGACCAGCGCGACAAGGCCGAGATCAAGGAGATCATCGACTGGATGTTTACGAACCACGAGCGGCCCTACTACGGGAACAGCTGCCATGCGATCCCGTCCTTCCGCAAGCTCTATCTCAAGATCCGGGGTGAGATGTGGACGGCGCAGAAGCGGACGGGTGGCGGTGCACCGCAGAGCCGCCCTCGTGGCGTCCAGCAGCAGCCGCAGAGCGCACCGGTGCAGTTCGGCACCGACGGCAAGGTCACCGAGGCGTACGTGGCCTGGGAGCACGAGAACCTACGAGCCATCAAGGCCGACATGATCGATGAGATCGGAGAGGCCGGCCTCGAGGTGGCACGAGCCGCTGGCCGACTGCCCGCATGGTGGGATGAGGTGGAATCGTGAAGCCGCGACTGCTCGACCTGTTCTGCTGTGAAGGGGGGGCTTCGTGCGGATATGTCGAGGCCGGGTTCGAGGTGATCGGCGTGGACATCGACCCTCAGCCCCGGTACCCCTACGAGTTCGTGCAAGCCGATGCCCTCGACGTGTTCGTTGACCGGCACGGCAACTGGTGGACCCACGACTTGGATCGTGGGCTCTACGGGCTCGGTCGCATCGACGCCATCCACGCCTCACCACCCTGTCAGCGGTTCTGCGATCTCGCCCACCGCAACGGCAACGCCGACGACTGGCCGGACCTGATCGAACCCATTCGGGCCTGCTTGCGAGCCTCCGGTCTGCCGTTCATCATCGAGAACGTTGAAGGTGCGCCACTGCTTGATCCGATCATGCTTTGCGGGACCATGTTCCCCGGACTCCGTGTGCTCCGTCATCGCCTCTTCGAGACCAACTGGACCGTCAAGGTGCCCGACCACCCGAAACATCCGCTGGTCTTCACCCACGACAAGCGCAAGGCGCACTACGGCAAGCTCGATCAGAACACCTCGTTCGTGCAAGTGACCGGGGGTGGTAACGCCACGATCGCCAACAAGCGGGCCGCCATGGGGATCGACTGGATGTCCAACCATGGACTCAACGAGTCGCTCCCACCGGCGTACACACGCTTCCTCGGCGCCCGGCTCATGGAGGTGCTCGATGAGCGTCGATGAGTTCTGGGGCGTCGACGCGCCGTGCTCGGGGGCGACCGCCGTGTTCTTCCCGCCCGTCGACGAGATGTTGGGGGCATCGAGGG
>CALMLJ010000246.1 GCA_937868025.1 uncultured Acidimicrobiaceae bacterium | reverse complement strand
CATCTCCGCCGAGACGCTCGAGTACCACTACGGCAAGCACCACCAGACCTACGTGACGGTCCTGAACGGCCTGATCGAGGGCACCGACCACGCCGACTCGTCGCTCGAGGAGATCATCCTCGCCGCTGATGCCGGGCCCCTCTTCAACAACTCCGCCCAGGTGTGGAACCACACCTTCTACTGGAACTCCATGTCGCCCACGGGCGGCGGTGAGCCCACCGGCGAGCTGGCCGACAAGATCAACTCGGCGTTCGGCAGCCTCGACGGCTTCAAGGAGCAGTTCGCCCAGGCGGGCACCACCCAGTTCGGTTCGGGTTGGGCCTGGCTGATCGAGGGCGACTCCGGCCTCGAGATCACCAAGACGGCCAACGCCGATCTGCCTCTCAAGCACGGCCAGAAGGCATTGCTCACGATGGACGTGTGGGAGCACGCGTACTACATCGACTTCCGCAACGCGCGGCCGAACTACATCAAGAACTTCCTCGACAACCTCATCAACTGGGACTTCGCCGCCGCGAACCTGGGTTAGTGGGCACGGTCGCCGGCACACCGCATCCGCGGTGACCTCCACCATCGACACGAGGGCCGAGCGCCGCAGCGGGAACAACGCCCTCGCTGCGGCGCTCGTCTGTCTCGTCACCGTCGTCGCGTTCGAGACCATGTCGGTCGCGACCATCATGCCGAAGGTGCTCGCCGACATCGGGGGCCTCGGCCTGTACGGCTGGGCCTTCTCCGGTCTCGCTCTCGGCGAGGTCATGGGCATCGTGATCGCCGGCACGTGGACCGACCGCGTGAACCCGGTGCGACCGATCCTCGTGGGCCTCGTGGTGTACTCGATCGGTCTGGTGATCTCGGGCCTGGCCAACGACATGCTCGTCGTGGTGATCGGCCGCGTCCTGCAGGGCTACGGCTCCGGCACGGTTCCCGCCGTCGCGTACGTGTGCGTCGGTCGCGGCTTCGCCGAGGCCGAACGGCCACGGGTGTTCGCGTGGATGTCGACTGCATGGGTCGTGCCGTCGATGATCGGGCCGAGCGCGGCCGGTGTGCTCGAGAAGCACGTCGGGTGGCGGGCGGTGTTCCTCGGGCTCATCCCCGTCGTGATCTGCGTCGGCGCACTTGCGATCCGCCCGATCGCGCGCCTCGGCAACCCGGTCGCCGGCGCCACGGCCACGCCGGACGACGGCGCTGTCGGTTCGCCGGCGCGCACCGTCCGATTGGCCACCGTGGCCGTGCTCGGCACCGGCCTCGCGCTCGGCGCGTTCCAGCTCCGCAACGTGGTGGCGCTCAGTGGGTTGTTCGTGCTCGGCGCCGTCACCCTGGTGTGGGCGTTCCGCCGGATCGCTCCGGCCGGCACGCTCCGACTGGGGCGAGGCGTGCCGTCGACCGTAGCGGTGCGGGGCATGTTGACGTTCGCGTTCCTGGGCGCCGACGCCTACGTGTCGCTCGCATTGCAGGACGTCAAGGGCATGTCGGCCACGAGCGCCGGCATCGTCCTCTCGTCGGCGGCGCTGACGTGGACCGCCGGCTCGTGGTACTCCGCGAAGCGAATCACCCGGGTTGGCCCCCGCCGTCTCGTCACCGCCGGTCTCGCGGCGGTGGTCGTCGGCATCGCGGCGATGGTCCTGGTGGTCAACTCCTCGGTCAACTCCTGGTGGGCGATCGGCGCCTGGCTGGTCGGAGGGCTCGGGATCGGTCTCGCGTACGCTCCGCTGACCCAGGCCGTCATCTCTGCCGCCGACCCGGCCCAGTTGGGCGCGGCGACGTCGGCGCTGCAGCTGAGCGACGTCTTGGGCTTTGCGCTCGGTACCGGGCTGGGTGGGGCGATCATCGCCCTGGCCGATCGCCACGGGGCGACCGTCGACGGCTCCTCCGTGCATGCCGGTGTTCTGCTCGTGTTCGGCGTGACGGCAGCGGTCGGCGCGGTCGGCGTGGCATCGGCGCGGCGGATGCACCGCTACCTGGGTGGGGACGAGCCTCCGACCGCCGACGCCACAGCCGCAGCGAACGCCGCCGGTGCCGCGACCAGCTCGTCGTAGCCGACCGTCAGGTCGGCGGGTCGAGCGCCGGCTCGCCGTTCCTGCCGCAGCCCCAGCCGCCACCGCCAGTACCGCTCGACCTTCGCCGGGTCGACGGTGCGGCTGTCGTGGCGGCGCCCGAGCACGCTGTGGTGGGTGATCGCCTCGACGGCGTCCTCGAGGGGTCGGTCGATCTCGACGAGCAACGCGCCGGGAAGAGCACGGTCGATCTCAGCGGTCCGTTCCGCGAAGTCCATGGCACCCAGCACGCGGTGGGTGCACCGGCGAGCCACGTCGGCGTAGGGAGCGTGGAGGTCGGCCTCGGTGAGCCACTCGGCATAGGACGGGATGTGAGCGTCGACCTCGAAGCTCATCGACGTGAACGTCGATTCGAGCAGCGTGATGCCGTCGATCCCGGACCCACCGAGCGCCTGCTCGCCGGATCGAACGGAGTCGGGGTCGGGGCCCGTGACGACGACGGTCGGGATGGCCCCGGTTCCGTCGGAGGTGACGTCGCGAATCGGACGCCGATCGAGCAGCCGGGCGACCAGCCGGTCGCGGGCGGCGCGGCGCCCGGACATGGTGAGGCTCGCCTCCCGGTCGAGGGACCGCGTCAGCACCTCGAGCGGCTCGGACCACGACATGCCGCCGAAGTCGTCGCTCTTGGCCTCGTGCATGGCCCGGGTCACGATGTCATGGGACACGATCTCGGGACGGTCGAGCAGGCGTCGTGACATCGGCGACGACCATACCGGTGCGGAACTGCGGCGGGCGAGGCCCGATCGGCGTGGCAGGCTGGGCGCCGTGACCGACGATTCAGGCGCCGCCCCCGGCGACGACGCATCCTTCATGACCTTCGGCCGCCGGCGGAGCGCCGGCCAGGCCTATCTCGTGCGGCCTGGCGAGGACGGCGAGGGCACCGGCCCCGGCGTGCTGGTGCTGTCGTCGTGGTGGGGGCTCACCCGCGGCATCAAGGATTTCTGCAACCGCCTGTGTGACGAGGGGTTCGTGGTGCTGGCACCCGACCTGATGGGCGGCGCCCTCCCCGAGACCGCCGCGGAGGCCGAGCTCGAGTTGGGCGAGACCGACCCGAACACCACGGCCAACCTCGTGCTGTCGAGCGCGGTGGCGCTCCGGTCCGCGACCGACGAACCCGCCGGGCCGGTCGCCGTGATCGGATTCTCGATGGGAGCGTCCTGGGCGTTGTGGGCCGCAACCCGTCAGCCGGAGTCGTTCCACAAGGTCGTCGCCTACTACGGCAGCCAGACGATCGACTTCGCCGACATGGCCGCGAGTGTGCAGGGCCACTTCGCAGAGAACGACGACCTCGTGAGCGCTGACGATGTTGTGCTCCTCGAGGCCGATCTGTTCGAGCTGGGTCGCGACCCCGAGATGTGGCACTACGCGGACACACGCCATTGGTTCGCCGAGGCGGGTGTCGACGGGCACTACGACGAGGCTGCCGCCGAACTGGCGTGGCAGCGCACGCTCGACTTCCTCAAGGACTGACGCGCGTTTCGGTCAGTTGGGCGAGGGCTCAGTCCCAGAGCTGGTCCGCGTACGTGTCCGTACCCGGGATCGTCGGGATGAACGGCGCGGCGAGCGTCACCGTTGCGAGGCCCGAGGCGTCGACGGCGGCGGCGTAGTCGACGAAGCGCTGCCAGTGCTGCGCGGGCTCGGAGTCGAGGAAGAACAGCTGCATCGTGCGCTGCAGGGTGCCGGGGCCTGAGCCGAGCTTCATGGGGGACGCGCCTTCGCCCTCACGAGGGATGATCGGGCGCCACGAGCAGGCAATGGCAACGGAGGAATCCGCGCCCAGCAACAGCGGTGCACCCTCGGCCTCGAACCATTCGTCGAACTGCGGGTGCTTCACACCCTCGGCACGGTCGACGTGCACCGACACGAGGCCGGCGAAGCGGTGGTCGAGCGCGAGCTCGACCGGCACGCCGTCGTCATCACGGTAGAACGGCTTCTGGTGGGTGTAGAGCGCCGTGTGGGCGTGGATGCGCTCCTCGAACCCGCGGCCTTCCTTGTAGAGCTCGAAGACCTGCGGTGACGTCCACGCGAAGTGCTCGGCCTCGTGGCCCTTCTGTACGAAGTAGGTGGCCAGGTAGCTGCCGGCCTCGGTCGGGATGGCGACGCCGGAGTCGGCGGGGAAGCGGAGGTCCTTGTACGGCTTGGTCGCGACCCACCGGCTGCCGGCGAGGATGCCGGGGCCGATCATGCAGCCGCCGTAGAAGTGATCCCGTTCGTACCAGCGGTTGTAGGCCACCTCGTGGCCCCGCTCGGGGTCGACGAGGGTGTAGAGCATCGCACCGAGTTTCACGGGGTAGTCATCCATGCGGCTACCGTACCTGACGCTCCGTCAGATTCTCAGGCCGACGGGCATTCCAAAGGGGAGTCGGTATGCGGTTCGAAGGTCGATCAGCAGTGGTGACGGGCGCGGCATCGGGGCTCGGTCGCTCGGTGGCCCAGCAGCTCGCGGCCGAAGGCGCCAAGGTCTACGGCGTCGACCTCAACGAGGCCGGTCTTGCCGAGACCCAGGGGCTCGTGCAGGCTGCCGGCGGCACGATGTCGTTCGGCGTCGGTGACATCTCCGACCGCATGACCGCCCACGGTCTGATCGCCAACGAGATGGACGAGTTCGGCCAGCTCGACGTCCTCATCAACTGTGCCGGTGTGTTGCGCGCCGGCCACGCCGTCGACTTCACCGAGGCCGACTACGACCTCGTGTTCAACGTCAACGTCCGCGGCACGTTCTGGATGTGCCAGGCGGCAATTCCGCACCTGCTCGACTCCCGCGGCAACATCGTCAACGTCGCCTCCAACGCCGGCCTGATGGGCCAGGCGTACACCGCGGTCTACGCGGCGTCGAAGGCGGCGGTCGTCAACCTCACCCGCTCGCTGGCCATGGAGTACGTGAAGTCGAAGATCCGCATCAATGCCGTGGCCCCCGGCGGCATCGAGACGCCCTTGGTCAAGTCGGCGACGTTCCCCGACGACACCGATTGGGCGCTCGTCCAGCCGTTCATGGGATACCGCAAGATGTCGAAGCCCGAGGAGATCGCCGAGGTCGTCCTGTTCGTGGCGTCGCCGGCGGCATCGGCGATGCACGGCGCGATCGTCAGCGCCGACACCGGCATCACGGCCGGTTGATCGATTCGTCGATCCCGAGTTCGATCCGCTCGGCCTCGGTGAGGGGCGTCAGCCGGATCGCGTGATCGAGGCTCGCCGGCGGCGGCGGGCCGGCGGGGGCGACCCCGAAGAACGGCGGAGGACTCCCGGCGTCGTGCGACGCCGGCGCTGGGACGAACGGGGGTGGTGTCCCGGGGTCGTGTGCCGGTTCGCGGTCGAAGAATCCGTCGCTTCCGAGCAGCGCACGGAACACCGCGTCGGTCGCTGGCGCGTCGGTCGCTGGAGCGTCGGACGCGACGATGAGCCCGGCCGCAGGCTGCGGTTCGGACTCGGGTTCTGGTTCTGGTTCTGGGACGAGTTCGGGCTCGGGTTCCGTTTCGAGCACGGGCGCCGTGTCGAGCACGGGCGCCTGCTCGGGTTGCGGCTCCAGGAAGGCAATCGGCGGTGGGGGCGACTCCCTCGCAGGTTCGGGTGGGCCGGTCGACGCGGTCGGCGGTGACCCGCTCACGTACCGGTAGCGCGTGCCGTCGTCGTCCACGACGAAGAGGTCGGCCGGCCCCCCGGTGAGATGCAGCATGAACCGACCGCTCTGGTCGGCGATCTTGACCAGGGCGGCGATCGTGGCGACATCGACCACCTGGTCGGCGGGGGACAGCGACGTCACCTCGACGATGTGCTCGCGGTAGCGGTGGGTGATGCGGGTCGACTCGGAGCGGTGCCGCAGGCGGTCCTGCGTCGCAGCGGCGACCGCCATCCAGATCAACGCCATGACCAGAGCGGCCCCGGTCATGAGCCGGGCCCGGGACACGTCGAGGCGACGGGAGAACAGCTCGAAGCGGTTCGGCTTGGTGATGTCGGCGCGGTACTCGCCCGTCTGGAGCGACGTGAGCTGGTCGGGCGTCGGCCCGGCCGTGGAGGTCGCGGCGGT
The DNA here is from genome assembly GCA_937868025.1 of uncultured Acidimicrobiaceae bacterium. Next base: position 1,960 of record CALMLJ010000246.1, on the reverse strand, counting down.
GCTCGGAGCCGTCTGCGACATGTCGCCACCCTCGGACATCGCGGTGGGGGCGGCGCTCTTGCCCTGCGTCGACAGGGTCACGGTCGTCGGCCCGATGTCCATCGTGAGGCTCTTGGAGAATGTCGTCGCGAACGGCGCCCCGTCGATGAACCCGTTGGCGTTGACGGTCGGCACGATCCGCACCGAGATCGCATCGCCCTTCACCCCGGTCTCCGCAGCGTTCGCGGCAACGATCTCGCGGATCTGGGGGATGTCGACGGCGACCTCGGACGAGAAGCTCTGCCCCGTGAACGGCGTGGTCGGCTGGAGTGGGATCGTCCGGCGCCACGACACCGGGCCGTCGACGACCAGGTCGATCGAGTAGGTGCCGCCGGCGTTGTGCACCATGGCGGACTTCGCCGTCACGTCGTACGTGAGTTGGAACTTCAGCGACGAGACGAGCTTCAGGAAGATCGGCGATCCGGTGGTCACGAGGCCATCGGGATAGGTGGTGCCCGACGGGGCGGACGCCGTGTAGCCGTAGCGGACCTGTTGGGTGTACTCGCGGGCGGCGGTGGTCTGGCTGCTCGCCGGCCGCTGGAACGCGAGGACTGCGAGCAGGAGGGTCACGGCGACGGCGATGCCCGGATAGGTCAACGCGGCGATCACGTCGCCGGTCGTGCTCACCGGCCGTCGCGGGCGGGGCGGGTTGGTCTCGGCCTCGGTCTCGGCCTCGGCCCGTCGTCGCCGCGTGCGGTGCGCCGCGCCGCCACCGAAGATCAGCAGCGCGGCGATCACCAGCAGGGCGATCTGCCAGGACCTGCTCCGGACATTCACCAACGCGCCGGCGCGGGGGACCCGGAGCCACAACTTCCCGACGAGATCCTTCGTCGTGGGTTTGACCGGGTCGACCCAGGAGTTGTTGTCGCCCTTGAACCGGTACTCGTCGCCCGCCTTCTCGATGATGCGGTGTAGGACCACCTGTCCGCCGGGCTGGGCCTTGTAGGCCACGATGTCACCGATCGCGTAGTTCGACGCCGCGACGGTGATCGCCAGGTCGCCGGTGTGGAACCGTGGCGCCATGCTGGTTCCCTCTGTCGACAGCAGGGCCACGTTCGAGCGCAGGAAGAGGGCAACGGCGACCGCGAGGATGAGCGCAAACGTCGACCAACGGCTCCATCGTCGCGCGCCTCCCCTCGTTCTCCGCATCTCTCCACCTCGAACAGTCGATATCGCACTGGTCCGATCGGCCCGGGATCCCCGAAGTTGAGGTGTTCCGGGGTGGTCACCGGGCACGCGGCCCCGGTCGGTTGCGGTTCGGTGACCGTCCGAACCGTCCCGAAAACGCCGAATGGGCAGGCCGGAGAACCGGCCTGCCCATTCGGGAGTGATGATCGACTAGCTGATGGCCACGTAGGTGTGCTCGAGCTTGTCGGCGGAGATGACCGGATCGGCCTCGTCGACACCGACGGTACCGGGGTCGTCCGGCGTCGTCGGCACGGTGCAGTCGTAGTCGTACTTGCCGGGGACCGACTCGTCGACACCGACAGTGCCCGGATCATCGGCGACGGGGGCGAGGGTCTCGAGACCACGCACGCAGCTGATGACCTCGGTGAGGATGTCGGGGTCGGTGTTGACAGGGGCCTCGGCGCTGAGCTGGACGCGCACCACAGCGGCGGGCGTGAGATCGTCGACGTTGATCTTCACGGCGATGACCTTGCCGGGCATCGTGTTGTCGAGCGTGTAGTTGATGGCGTTGATGGTGCCGCCGGTCACGATCGTGTCGCTGAAACCGAGGCGGCCGGCTCCGGCGGCCACGGTGTTGCTCGCGGTCGACGCGGCGCCGGTGAAGGCAATTGCAGCCACAGCGAGGGCGGCGCCGACCAACTTCTTCTTGTTACGGATGAGGGTCACTCCTTTGGTTCTGAACAGCCGTCCTGGCTCGGAGAAGTGATCGGCCGATGGGGGCATTGCCTTTACC
>CALMLJ010000245.1 GCA_937868025.1 uncultured Acidimicrobiaceae bacterium | reverse complement strand
AAGGTGGCGGTCGTGACCGGCGCCGGGAGCGGCATCGGTCGGGCGATGGCCCTGGCGTTCGCGGCGGAGGGCATGTCGGTGGCACTCGCCGACATCGACGGCGGTGCCGCCGATGAGACCGCTGCGCTCGTGGCCGCGGCAGCGCCCGGGGTGACCACGCTCGCCCGGGCCGTCGATGTGAGCGACGGCCCGGCGGTCGACGGGTTCGCCGACGAGGTGTTCGACACGCTGGGACAGGCCGACGTGCTGTGCCTCAACGCCGGCGTGTTCGTCGGCGGGGTCATCTGGGAGGTGCCCGCCTGCGAGATCGACGACATCCTGGGTGTGAACCTGCACGGCATCCTCAACGGCGCCCGCTCGTTCCTGCCGCGCATGATCGCGCAGGACACCGAAGGTCACGTCGTGACGACGGCCTCGGTCGCCGGCCTGTTCGGCTCACCGTTCTCCGGTCCGTACGGCATCTCGAAGTTCGCCGCATTCGCCGCCGGCGAGACCATCGCCCACGACCTGGCTGCCACCGGATCGAAGCTGCGGGCATCGGTGCTGTGCCCGGGCATCGTCAAGACCGACATCGCCAACAAGGCGGCCCGGCGCGATTCCCGCCCGGGCGCCACGCCGAGCGAGGCTCAGCAGTTCGTCAACGGCGTCCTCGTCGACACCGTGGACGGGCACGGCATCGATCCGTCCCTGGTCGCCGACCGTGTCGTCGCCGGCATTCGGAGCGAGCAGTTCCTGATCCTCACCCACGACCAACACGCCGACGCGATCAGTGACCGCGCCGAGACCCTCGCGAACCTCGAACTGCCGCCCATCGTCGACTACACGTGACCCTGGGGGCTCTGTACTGCGAGGCGCGCCACGAACGGGATTCCTCGCAGTACAAAGCCCCTGCGGTCAGGGTTCGTCGGCGATGAACGAGTACGTCGAGAAGCACATCTCGTCCTCGGTGCCCTCACTGAACAGCAGGTACCGCGGCTCGGGCGTGTACTTCAGCGAGCGGTCCCACGTGCACTCGATGCGCAGGTTGTCGCCCTCCTGCACCTTCACCGGCTCGACCAGCGGGTAGTTGAGCTGCCACTCGAAGTTCCACGTCGGGATGTCGAGCAGGATCTGCTCCTCGGGCGTACCGGGGTTGAGCGTCATGCGGAACGACTTGCCGAGCTCGTGCATGTGGCCGTGCACGGCGACGATGTGGCCGGCCCCGCGGATGCGGTTGTCGCACGACGTCCAGCCGGTTCCCTTGGTCTGATCGGCGAACTCCTCGGGCGTGTGCTTGCAGTTGCGCAGCGCGAACGGCGGGATGCCGGCAGCGATCGGGCCGTAGGTATCGCGGAGGTACTGCGCCATCGTGGCGCGGTCGCACAGGGGGCCGGTCTCGCCGTCGGCGCACGGGATCTCGACGGGGGCGATCGGGTTGAACACCTGGATCGGGAGCAGCTTCGACCCGCTCGGGGCGACTTCGATCGCGAACTTCGACTGGTCGGCGAGGTTCTGGTCGTCGTAGTGGTAGTGGATCTGCATCACGAGGAGATCGCCGGGTTCGAAGAGCATGCCGACGCCCTCACCGAAATCGGCCGGCCGTTGGCCGGGCACCCAGCCGCCCACCATGTACGACAGACCGTTGCCGTTGCCATCGCCGTTGCCCGCTGCGGGGTTGCTCGACGGCAGCCCGGTGCCGACGAAACACGGCCAGCCCGGGCGACCGTCCTCGCCGTCCTGACGATCGGCCTCAGCGCGGGCACTGCCCGACACCCGGTACACGATCACGTGGTGCAGCACCTGCCGCTCATCGGGCAGGAACTGGTAGCCCGTCATGAAGGTCGACTCGGTGAACCCGGGGTCGAGCAGGAAGCAGCGGTAGTCGTTCTTGATTTCGCCGGTGCCCTGATAGGGGGTGCTCATCGTGAGCACCTGGTCCTGGCGGGGCACCACCACGTCGCTGTCGTCAGGCTTGGCCGAGACCTTGGTCGCACGCTTCACGTCGAGTTTCCCGCCGGCCGCCGCCCAGTCGCTGATGGCGTCGATGTCGGCCTGATCGAGGTTGCGCGGGTGTTGCAGGGCGACACCCAGGTCGGACGCCGGCCAGGGTGGCATGTACTTGGTGCGGGTGACGAGGGCGAGGCCACTTGCGAAGTCGGCAGCGTCGCCGGCCGTCTCGAGCTTCCAATCGCCGTAACCGAGCTGGCCCTTGCCATGGCAGGAAGCGCAGTTGCGCTCGAGGATCGGTTGCACGACCTTGGCGAAGGACGGACCGGTCCCGGTTGCCTCCTCGTCCTTCGGCGCCGACACCCTGGTGGCCACCGTGCGGGTCGACGGGTCGACGGCGACCAGCTCGAACGTCAGCTGCATCTCGTCTGCGGTCGACACCAGCCCGACGACGTCGATCGGCCCCACACCGAAGTCGGACATCTTGATCGTCGCGGTGGCCGTCGCCTGCAGCTCGTCGCCACGCAGGACGGCCTCGACGTCGAAGGTGACGGGCTTGGTCGTCGTCTTCACGTTGAGGTCGCCCGTGAGGGTGAAGGTGACGTCCTTCCCTTGCTCGATGCGATCGGGCAGCCCGTCGATCTTCGTGGTGACGAACCGGGCGAGCGGGTACTTGGACGACTCGAGATAGTCGTGACGGACGCGAGCGTCGCGCAGCGACGAGTCCGACGTGAGCTGCTCGAGGTTGATATCGATCTCGCCGACGCGGCTCGCCGACGGATTGGCGGTGTTGATGGCGAGGTCGCCGGCAATGCCCTGCGTGGTGCCGACGGCCGTGCCGGTCGTCTTCCCGGCGAACTCCTCGTCGATCGAGTACGAGGCCTTGGACAGCTTCGGGTCGATGCGGAACAACCGCTCGCCCGACTCGGCCGTGAGTTCGGGCGCCTTGGGCACGGCGAACGACACGTCGTCGAACTGCGCCACGACGATCGGCTCCACCTGACGGAACACGAACACGCCGCCCACGGCCGCGACCAACACCACGATTCCGGACAGCACTCGATGCCGCCCGATGACCCCCGTCACCCTCTTCATGGCGGAAGCGTACCCGTGCGGTGCCGGCGAGGGCGCTGGCAACCC
>CALMLJ010000244.1 GCA_937868025.1 uncultured Acidimicrobiaceae bacterium | reverse complement strand
AGTCGAACTTGTCGACGGCGTGCTCGAGGCCGAGGTTGCCTTCCTGGATGAGGTCCAGCAGCTCCATGCCCGACGGCAGCGGGTAGCGGCGGGCGACGCTCACGACCAGGCGCAGGTTGGCGCGGATGAAGCGGTCCTTCGCAGCGTTGGCCGCGGCGATCTTGCGGTTGATGTCCGCACCGCGCTCGCCGGCCTCCTTGCGGGCCCGTGCCTCGACGCCGGCCTCGATCGCCTTGGAGAGCTCGATCTCCTCCATCGCCGTGAGGAGCGGGACCTTGCCGATCTCGTTGAGGTACACACCGACTGAATCGCTCATGTCATCACCCTGCGCTCGTGGCGCTGTCTTCCTGGTAAGGCGAATTTTCCGGGCGGGGAGGGTGGAATTCACCCGACTCGCCCCTACGCTTGATTCCGAGACCGACACGCTGGGTGCGTCTCTGAGGTACCTATCGGCAGGTCCTCCCCAGGGTTGAGCGACTTTTCGCGCCTTCCCTGAGAATTTTGGGCCGAATGGCCCAGATGCCGATGGTGCCCCCGGGCCCGCGTACGATTCGGGGGGTGACGCGACGGGTGGCGGTGTTCGGTGGGACGTTCGATCCGCCCCACGTCGGGCACCTCGTCGTGGCATCGGAGGTTCGCTATCGCGGCGGGTTCGACGAGGTGCTCCTGATGGTCGCGAACGACCCGTGGCAGAAGCACGGGACCCGCGACATCACCCCGGCTGCAGTTCGTTTCGAGATGGTGGCGGCGGCGGTCGCCGGTCACGACGGTCTGGTTGCGAGCAACCTGGAGATCGGCCGCGGCGGACCCACCTACACGGTCGACACCGTCGAGCAGCTGACGGCTGGGGTCGACGTCGACGTCACCGTCGTGCTCGGGGCCGACGCCGTCGCGGGCCTCGATTCGTGGCACCGCGCCGAGGACCTGGCCGCGATGGTGTCGATCGTCGCGGTCGCCCGGCCCGGCCACCCGGCGCCCTCGGCGTCACCACGATGGCGGCTGCGCGTCGTCGACGTTCCCGCCATCGAGGTCTCGAGCACGGACCTTCGCTCCCGGTGCGCTTCGGGGGCACCCATCGACTACCTCGTCCCCGACGCCGTCCGCTCCGTGATCGAGCAACGTGGCCTCTATGGTGTGCGCCGATGAGTGAGACGATGACCGAGCCTCGACAGCCCGGTGGAGCCGGGCGAGGTGAGAGCGGCTCGTCCTCCTCCCCTCGGGCCGACGGCGACGCGCCTGTGGTGCACCGCGCCCACGCGTGGAAGCGCCGGCGTCTGGCAGTGCGGATCTTCTCGGTCCTGACCGTTCTCGCGATCGGCGGGCTCGGGTGGCTGGGTGTCCAGGGCTACGACGCGGCCCGCAAGATCAAGGGCGGGGCGACCGCCACGATCGTCACCGACCCCGCTGCCCCCGGCTTCGTCGCCGCCGTCGACGCCTCGCCCGTCCACCTCGTCGCGGTCACCGATGACCAGGACGCGCTCAGCGCGTTCCTCGTGATGGTCCCCGACCCGGCGGGCGGCAGCGGGTCGATCATCTGGAGCCTCGGCGAGCTCGTGATCGAGGTCGACGGCGCGTCGACCTCGCTGGCCGAGGTGTACAAGTCCGGTGGTCTCGACGCCGCCCGGGCCGAGTTCGAGAAGGTGCTCGGTTTCGGGTCCACCGACGCGTCGATCGTCGGGCCGACCGAACTCGCCGACGCGGCGGCCGGGCTCGGAACGGTGTCGGTGAAGAACCCCGACCCGATCTCGGTCGAGGTCAAGGGCAAGAAGGTCGAGAAGTTCAAGGCCGGCACCATCGAGCTGGCGCCCGACGAGCTCGGCGAGTACCTCACGTTGCGCGGTGCGGGCGAGCGGCCCGAGAACCGATCGACGCGTGCCGAGGCGCTCCTCACGGCGATGCAGGAACAGCTGGGCGGTTCCGGCGAGACGACCACCGGGGGGCCCACCACGGCCGCCCCGTCGGTCAGCGACACGAACGACCTGGGCACGTTGATCACGCGAATGGGCACGTCGTCGTTCGACTTCATCGTCCTTCCGACGACCCGGCAGTCGTTCAAGGGCTCCTACCTGTACTCACCCGATCCCGAGGCGATCACCGAGCAGCTCAACGGCGTGGTGCAGTTCCCGGTGAGTTCCTTCCCCGGCCAGCGGCCCCGCGTCCGGGTCCTCAACGGCACGACCGACACGACGATGGCGAGCCGGATCGCCCCCGATCTCGCCCGAGCCGGCGGCGAGGTGCTGCTCGTCGGCAACGCCAAGTCGCTCGATGTCGGGTCGACGACTGTCGTATATTCGAACGACGAGTTCAAAGGCGTTGCCGATGCGATCGCTGAGGCCGTCGGCGTCAGCGCCGAGCGTACCGACGAGATCTCCGACGCAGCCGACATCGATGTGGTGCTCGGCGCCGACCATCAGCCCTGACGACCGATCACCCACGATCAGCACCGAGCACCCCTATGAGCAGTGACCGCACGCCCACCAACACCGTCGCCCACGACGTGGCCATCGTCGCGGCCCGCGCCGCCGACGCGAAGCAGGCGGATTCGGTGATGGTCCTCGACGTGGGCCCGATCATCGGGATCTGCGACTACTTCGTGATCTGCTCGGCCCGGAACTCCCGCCTCGTCGCGGCGGTCGCCCAGGAGATCGAGGACCACGTGGCCGTCGAGTTCGACCGCCGCCCCATGTCGGTCGAGGGACTCGACGACAAGAAGTGGGTGCTCGTCGACTTCGGCGATGTCGTCGTGCACGTGTTCGCCGAGGAGGACCGCTCCTACTACCGGCTCGAGCGCCTCTACGGCGACGCTCCCCGCGTCGAGTGGCAGGCAGCGCCCGTGGGCGACACCGCCTGATCTGGCACCATGCCGGCGAGACCCGACGGCGCTCCGTCGTGGACGATCGAGGGATTCGACGGGCTGCGTGAGATCGGCCGCGGCGGATCCGCCACGGTGTACGCGGCGCGACAGTTGGGCCTCGAACGGGCGGTGGCCATCAAGGTGCTGCACGTCGACCTCGCCGCCGACGCCGCTCGCCGACGCTTCGAACGCGAGTGCGCGGTCCTGGGGGCCCTCGGCGAGTCGCCTGGGATCGTGCCCGTCTACTCGGCGGCGTTCACGTCCGACGGCCGCGGCTGCATCGTCATGCGCCTCATGCGGGAATCGCTCGCCGAGACGCTCCGACGGGAGGGTCCGTTGGATCCACGCCGGGTTCGCGACGTCGGCGTCGCCGCATGTGTCGCGCTCGGTCACGCTCACGCCCGTGGTGTCGTCCACCGTGACGTGAAGCCCGCGAACCTCCTGGTGTCGGACTCCGGCGAGGTTGCCCTCGGCGACTTCGATATCGCGGCGGGAGGTTCCCTGCCGTCGTCGACGATCACGAAGGACTCGATGTCGCCGCCCCATGCCCCGCCCGAGCGGCTGAACGGCGACGGCCCGAGCGGGCCGTCGAGCGACGTGTGGTCGCTCGGGTCGACGCTCTACACGTTGCTCGACGACCGGCCGCCGTTCGGTACGGCGGACTCACCCGGTGGCATGGCCGGTCTGATCCAGCGGGTCCTGCACGACCCGCTCCCACCACTTCGCCGCACCGACGTGCCGTCGGATCTCTTCGCCGTCCTGCAACGGGCCATGGCGAAGAACCCGGCGGATCGTTGGCCCGACGTCGCATCGATGGCCGACGCGCTCCGGCACGTGGAACTCGAGCCGGCCGTCTCTTCGGCACCGACGCGTGCGCGTTCGCTGGACCGGCCGGAAGCGTCGGTGGCTGACCCGACCGAGCCGCCGACGCCCGTTGCCACACCTTCCACGCCGCCGGAGCCGGCGACATCGGGCTCCCGGTGGGCGGGGTTCACCGACGCTGCGACGATCGCAATCGTGGTTGTCGCCGTGCTCGTCGCCGTTGCGGCGACGGTCGTCATCGCGTTCCGGTGACGCGACGCGCCACGGCGATCGAGCCGCGGGGCACCCCGCCGGTGACGAGCCTGGCGAGGTTGTCGAGCGACTGGGAGTCCTCGTCGAAGTAGGCGGAGTGGGCGTTCAGCACGCTCGGCGGATCGTCCCGTGGCCACGGGTCCGTTGCCAGCGGCAGTGCCCCGAACCCGAACGACGACGGGTCGCGACCGAACCACTCGCTCCGCGCGACGGGATCGTTGTCGAAGGCGCCGGCGTAGAGCGCGGTGCCGGGGGAGAGGCCCAACTCGCCGACGTCGGCGACCCCGAGGCCCGGACTTCCGAGCACCACCACCCGGTCGACCTCGGTGTTCGCCCGGGCGGCGCCGGCGACGACGAGCGACCCGTAGGAGTGGCCGATCAGCGTGACCGAGGCGTCGTCGCGTCGATCGAGCTCGCGGAGGAACGTTCGCAACGCGATCGCGCCCGTGTCCGCCCGGTCCCGGCTGAGCACCTGGCCCAGCGCGAGGGGGTCGTCCAGTCCGGCCGGTGCGTCGTAGCCGAGCCACGCGACGACGGCGACCGAGCCGCTGCCGCCCAGCCGGAGGCCGGCGTGGTACTGGAGGCGTCGGGCGTCGGCGACCAGCGCCGCGAAGTTGCTGGCGTCGCTGCCCATCCCCGGCACCAGGACGACCACGTGCGTCGCCGTGGCCACGTCACCGATCGCCATGGCCGCGCGTCCGTCGCCGTGGAGGTCGGAGAACAACAGCGTTGCCCGTGCGTCGTCGATCGTCGGTCGGTCGGCGAGGCTCGCTCGTCGTTGTCGGTCGGACTGGGCACGGGCTTCCCGGCCGAGAGTTGCGAGGCGCTCGGCGATCCGGTCCGCGAGCGCCATCGTGCGTTCGAGGTCGTGCGCGACGCGCTGTCGGCTCGGGCCCGTCCACACGGTCGCGGCGGTCTCCCACAACAGGTCCGACCGGGATCGGACGAGCAACCCGGCCCCGTCCTCGAGCAGCAGTGACAGCCCGTCGAGTCGATCCACATCGCTTCCGAGACGCATACGGCGGGCGATCCTGACTGCCGCGTCGGCACCTGGCGATGGGGGAAATCCCCCATGCCAAACGGCCGATTCCGGCTGGCCTTTTCGACGTCGGCGCTTCACCGTGGCGGGCGTCGCGACGGCAATCGCAGCCGAGCGGACACGAGATCGGGTGATGGAGGACGACAGTGCTGGAGCTGGTCGGAGACGGATGGGGGCGGCGGATCGCCGTCGGTGAACGGGTGACGTTCGGACGGGGCGGCGACGACGTCGACATCGTCGTGGCGGACGACCCGCGGCTCCACCGTTGCTGCGGAGTGATCACGGTCGACGACCACGGATGGGAGTTGGTGAACACCGGGCGGTGGTTGCGCCTCCGGGTGGTCAGCCTCGACCGCTTCGGGGTCGACAGTCTCTTCCCCGGGCAACGGCTCCACGTTCCGTGGTCCGAGGCCCGGATCCAGGTGCACGTCGGCGATCGGTGTCACGAGTTCGTCGCCCGCTACGAGGCGACCAACCGATCGTCGGGGGCGGAGTCGACGATTCCCTCCGATGGCGAGCACCCCGACGCCACCGCCGTGCCCGTTCGCGTCGACCGCTCCTCGGGCTACTTCCGCGCGTTGGTCGCGTTGTGTGAGCCGCAGCTGCTCGACCCGTCGTCGTCCGACGTGGCCACCGATCTCCAGATCGCCCGGCGGCTGAACCGGTCGGGTCGCGAGTCGGGGCGGCTCAGTGGCAAGACCGTCGAACGTCGTCTGGACAACTGTCGGACGAGGTTCGGCCTCAAGGTGACCGACGAGAACGGGTTCTCGGTCGGCTTGGAGCGACGGGACTCTCGGCGGCTGCTGGTGGAGGTTGCGCTGCTCACGGCGACCGTGACGCACGAGGATCTCCGGGTGCTCGGTGACGAGGAGCCCGATCGCGAGGCGGCCGATGCCGGTCGGTGACCACGGCGACGACGTCGTCACGTGGAAGGTGCGCGTGGCGTCGCGGGCGTCGAACTCCGGGGACCACGAGATCGTCGAGACCGAGGTCGGTGACCTCGTCGTCGAGATCGGGCCCTGGGCTCGGGTCGGTGACCTCGTCATCGAGCTTGCCGGGTCGCATGGTCTGTGCGATGACCCGGCCGACATCGGGTGGGCCGGGTTGGAGCTGGCCGACGGCTCGATGGCCGCGGCCGACGAGCGGTTGTGCACGCTGCCGGTCGCACACGGCGATCGTCTGGTGGTCGTCGTCGGGATCGGGGATGGCGACGCCCCGGCACCGGCCGCCGCGTTCGGCGCGGCCGGTTCGCCATCGGTTCGCTACGGACTGATGCCCGTTGGCGAGCACGATGGCGGTGCGTTGGTGGAGCTCGAAGTCGGCCTCGTCCCCATCGGGCGGAACGAGACCGTCAACATCGTGGTGCTCGATGACCCGTCGGTCTCCCGTCGACATGCCCACCTGATTGTCGGCAACGAGGTGGTCGTCACCGATGTCGGCTCCACGAACGGCACCGCGATCGACGGCGTGCCGGTGTCGGGGGAGCGCCGTCTCCCGGTGGGATCGCGTCTGGAGCTGGGCGACGTGTCGTTCGAGCTCCGGGCCATCGCTCCGATCGTGGTGGACCCGTCGGCGGACGACTCACGACCGCCGTCGGGGCGTCCGACGCCCCAGCGCGGCATCGTCGTGTTCAACCGTGAGCCGGCGGTTCCGGAACCGATCGACGAGGTGACGATCACGCTGCCCGAGCCGCCGTCGGCCCCCGAGGAGCACCGGATGCCGTGGCTGTCGATCGCGATCCCGCTGGTGCTGGCGGCCGCGATGGTCGCGGTGCCGCTGATCGTCGGCGGGCTCGACCGCTCGTACGTCCTGTTGTCGGCGGGCTTCCTGCTCATGAGCCCGATCATGGTCCTGGCATCGTTCTGGGAGACGCGACGGGTGGCGGCGCGCCGCCGGCGGGTTGGTCTCGCCGACTTCCACGAGCGCGTCGGATCGGCGGAGCGTCGCGGGCGGGCCGCTGTCGACGACGAGCGCCGCCGACGCGAGGTTGCGCATCCGGGTCCGGCGGCCCGTCGGCGGCAGTCCCGGCTGGCCGAGACCGGTCTGTGGGCCGGGGCGGAACGGTTCGACGAGCAGGTGCGAATCGGAGTCGGCCGGATCCCGACGCTGGTCCGGTTCCGACGTGACGGCGGGGGAGCGTCGTGGCCGGAGAGCCAGCCGCCACTCGGCCTCGACGGCGAAGCGTGCGCTGAGCTCGAACGGGTCGCCGCTTCGGTCCGACATCACGACGCTGCCCCGGTCACGATCCCGGCGTCGGGCATCGTTGCCGTGGTCGGTGAGCGCGACTGGGCCGATGCTGTGGTCCGGGCGATCGTCCTGCAGCTCGCCACGTCACTTCCACCGACGGCCGTCCGGTTCACGTTCGCCACCGACGAGCTCGATGCCTTCGACTGGGCGAAGTGGTTGCCGCACGACATCGGGGCGGACACCGTGGTCACCCGGTCGGACGCCGGGATCCGACACGTCGTGGTGGTCGACGCCGCCGACGGGGAACGTCTGTTGGACTGGGCCGAACTGGCAGCCGATGCCGCCCGCAGCGGAGCGTTCGTCGTCTGGGCCGGCCGTCATCGCGCCGACATCCCGACGACGACGTCCACCCTCGTCGAGGCGGTCGGGACCGGCAGCCTCGTCGGCGGGCCGCCGGTTGCGGACGTCGTCGACCTGGTCAGTGGCGATGTGGTTCGATCCGTCTCGGTCGACCTCGTCGGCGGCTCCGACGCCGACCGATGGGCTCGCGACCTGGCGCCGTTGCGCGATCCGGTCGGCGGCGGTGATCCGGGCCGGCTCCCGGCGGCCGTGCCCATCGGCGACGTGCTCCTGGACAGCGCTGCACTGTTCGATCCCGACGTCGTGGTCGAGGCGTGGGCCCAGCCAGCTCCGCTGATTGCGCGCCTGGGCCGAACGGCGGGCGGGATTGCCACGGTGGACCTGCGCCGCGACGGCCCGCACGCCGTGATCGCCGGCACGACGGGCGCGGGCAAGAGCGAGTTGTTGCAGACGATGGTCGTGTCGCTCGCCCTGTCCCTCCCGCCGTCGCGGGTGAACTTCCTGCTCGTGGACTACAAGGGCGGCGCCGCGTTCGCCGAGTGCGCCGCGCTGCCACACACCGTCGGGCTCGTCACCGACCTCGACGGCAACCTCGTGCGCCGGGTCCTGACGTCGCTCCGCGCCGAGATCCGACGCCGAGAGGCGATCCTCGCTGCGGCGGGCGCCAAGGATCTCGAGACGCTCGAGGAGCGTGAGCCGGCGGGGGCGCCGCCGAGCCTCGTGATCGTCGTCGACGAGTTCGCGTCCCTGACGACCGAGGTGCCCGGGTTCGTGGAGGACATGATCGACCTCGCGCGACGCGGTCGCTCGCTCGGTCTGCACCTCGTCCTGGCGACGCAACGTCCCGCAGGTGTGGTGAGCGACCATCTCCTGGCCAACGCGAACCTCCGGATCGCGCTGCGGGTCGCCGACCTGCACGAGAGCACGGACCTGGTGGGGGTGCCCGATGCCGCCGCCATCGCTCGCACCCGGCCCGGGCGCGCCGTGGCTCGCCTCGGGCCGGGCGACGTCCTCCACCTGCAGACGGCGTTCTGTGGTGGGCGCACTCCGGCGCCCGACGGGCGCGACCGATCCCGTGACGTTGTCGTCCACGACTTCGGGATCGAGCCGACGGGTGACGGCGGCGCACCCGCGGCGTCGGTGCCCGACGATGCTCCGACCGACCTGTGTCGACTCGTCGAGATCGCGAGGGCTGCGGCCGGCCGCTCCGGTGAGCCGGCACCTCGTCGACCGTGGCTCGAACCGTTGCCGGGGCGCGTCGAGATGTCGACGCGCCTCGCAGGTGGCCCCGATGGGCGGGTCACGGCGGTGGTGGGTGTCGCCGACGATCCCGACCGTCAGTCGCAGTTCGTGATGCGATACGACCTCGGTGCGGGGCCGCTGGCCGTGTATGGCGCCGGCGATGCTCCCGTCCGGTTCGTCTCGGCCATGGTGGCCGGCCTCGTGAACGACCGGTCGCCCGCCGACCTGCAGATCGACGTGATCGACGGCGAGTCGGGCGCGCTCGGGCGACTGGCGTCGCTGCCCCACGTCGGCTCGGTGGTGGACGCTGCCGACAGCGATCGGATCTCCCGGTTGTTGCGGCAGCTGAGCACCTCGATCGCTCGTCGGGGCGAGCGCGGACCCACACGGTTGATCGTGGTGAACGACCTCGCCGGGTTCGCCGGGCGCTCCGAGCGGCTCGACGGCGGGGCGGCGATCGAAGCGCTTGCCCGCATCGCCGCCGACGGACCGGCTGCCGGCGTGCTCGTGATCACCTTGGCAGGGCGCCGGGTGGGTGTCCCGCCGGTACTGGCGGCGTCGGCGGGACGGCGGGTGGTGATGGCGATGACGACCGACGACGATGTCGTGTCGCTCGGGGTCGACCCCTCGTTGCTGACGGTCGACGCCCCCGGCCGCGCCGTCGTCGACGGCCTCGCCGTCCAAACAGTCGACCTCCCGGTCTCGGGAGAGTGGTCACTCGAGGCGATAGCTGCCCGAGCGGTCGCCCGCTGGGGCGAGCTGCGCGCCCCGTCGGTCGGAGTGCTTCCAGAGCGGATCGAGGCATCGGCGGTCGGCGCGCTGAGTTGTCGGGACCGTTCCTCGTGGGGGTCGATGTTGATCGGTCTCGAGGATCGAGATCTCCGACCCGTGGAGGCCGACCTTGCGCACGGGAACCTCCTGATCGCCGGGCCGTTGCGGAGTGGGAGGTCGACCGCGCTCGGATCCTTGGCGGCGTCGTTGCTCACCGCAGGGCGGCCCGGTCGGGTTCGGCCGATCCTCATCGCGCCCCGCTCGACGGACTGGTCGCGGTCGCCGATCTGGGGAGATGTGGGGATCGGGGAGCACGCCGTCCCGCTGCTCCGCCGGGCGGCCGAGTCGGTCGGCTCGTCCGACGGCGCGTCGACGGTGATCTTCGTGGACGACACGACCGACCTCGACGACGAGGTCGACGAGGAGCTGGCTCGACTCGCCGCGCTGACGCGGCACACCGACCTGCGGATCGTGGCGGCTGCCGAGTCGGTGCTGGCGCGGCGGGCGTACGGCGGGCTCGTCGCCGAACTGCGTCGCGAGCGGCGCGCGCTCCTGCTGCAACCCGACGTCGACCTCGACGGCGACCTCGCCGGGGTGCGTCTCGCTCGACGTTCGCTTCGGCCGGTACCGCCGGGCCGGGGCGAGTGGGTGGAGCGGGGAGTCGCGTCGCTCGTGCAGGTCGCCGTCGCGTCGCACGCGCTGCCGACGGGCGACACGCCATGGGGGACGGCCCCCATGGGCGAGGACGAACCGCCGTCGTACGTTCCTCCTCGGCGGCGGGCCACGGGGCCCTCCGAACGATCCTGAGGAGGACATGAGATGGCACAGCTTGGGGCAGACGTCGAGCAACTCGACCGGCTGGGTGCGAAGTTCAAGGAGAAGGCGGCCGACATCGACCAGATGCAGTCGCAGATCTCGGCGCAGCTCACCGGTACCTGGTGGCAGGGCGGCGACGCGGACAAGTTCCGGGCCCAGTGGAACGGCGATCTGCGTGGTCAGTTGACCAAGCTCAAGACGTTGCTGGAGGCCACGGCGACCACGATCGCCCGCCAGGCCGCCGATCAGCGAGCCGTCAGCCAGAGCTGACGCGGCGGCCACACGGGAACCTCCGGGGTCGACCCGGAACGAGACCCTCCGACTCCACTCGGAGGGTCTCGTCGCGTCCGGCCCGCCGCTGGTGAGGTGATCCCCTCAGGTCCCACGGGTGTCGCGACCACTCCGTTCGGGTATGTGTCGATCAGAAGACGACACCCGGAAGCGACGAGGGAGTGGCCGATGAGCACCGAGACGTTGGAGACCGAAGCGATATGCGAGGGCGTGAGTCGATCAGTGCCCGTCGGCCCCGATGCCCCTGGCATCGCCCGCCGATTCGTTCGCGACGAGCTGGACGACCTCGGCGATCACGTGGCCGACGGAGCCCTTGTCGATCACGCCGAGCTGCTCGTGTCGGAAGTCGTCACCGTCGCCACCCTGCACTCCGGGAGTGAGGAGGCCACGGTCGCCGTCGTCGCTGACGGCAAGCGCGTCCGGGTCGAGGTGAGCGACGCGCATCGAGGATTCGGTCTCGAGAACGACGGCCCCGGTCTCGGGCTCACGATCGTCGACTGGGTCGCACCCCGGTGGGGTGTCGATCTCTCCGAACCCGGTAAGACGGTCTGGTTCGAACTGGAGGCCGATGCGCCCTGAGGCCGCGCCGTTGAGGTTGCTGAGCCCCTGAGGTCGGTCAGCCGGCCGCCAGGCGTCGCAGCGTGTCGAGCGCGTCGGCTGCTCGGTCGTGGGGGACGAGGAGGTGGTCGTGGTACCGGCCGGCGATGACGTTGCAGCTGATGTCCTCGGCGGCGAGCGCGGCACTGATCGCCGCCGTGAGCCCGACGGCCTCGAGCGCCGACGTGACGGTCAGCGAGATCCAGGCGGCGACGAAGTCGTAGGCGAGACCGTGCCGGTCGGCATCGGACCGTGCGACGACGCAACTCAGTCCCTCGACCTCCTGCACCGTGGCGAGGGTGACCAGGCCGGGCACCTCGGCGTCGACGGTCACGAACACGTACTCGCCCTCGAGCCGGCGGGGTTCCATGGAGGCGATGAGTTCAGCAAGGTCGGTGGTACTCGGCACGTCCTCAACCTAGGTCGCGCCGCTCTCGGAACGAACGAAACCCGGCACGTGAGCCGGCCGTCGTGTGTGCCTGCGCTTCCGCCGCGCTGTTCGCCGCCCGCACCGTTCCTCATGCCGGGTCAGTGGGACTGACCGTGATCACCACCAGGTCGGTCGGCCGCTGATGCTCGTTGGGCAACAGTGGCGTGATCTCGTAGCGAGGACCGACCAGCTGCACGAGTGCCAGCCGGGGCCCGTTCCCGTCGACGAGCTCGACGATGCCCTTGGCACGTGCGACCGTCCGGCCGTCGAAGGATGTGCGCAGGTCGGACACGAGCGCCTCGATGTCGGCCCTTGTCAGGGGGTCGCGCAGTGGCACCGTGTGCGTCTGATGCAGGTCGAACAGGCTCGGGCCGGGTACCCCGGCGGCATCGCGGTTGCGGTGACCGCCGATCGCGAGGAAGCGTCCCAACGCTCCCGGCTCCCGCCTGACGAGGCTGCCGTCGATGACCGGGGACGCGGGCGCGAGTGACCTGAGTCGTGACTGCGCTGCATCGGCTGTGGACGAATCGACGAGGTCGGTCTTCGTGAGGACCACGAGGTCGGCGGCCGCGATCTGGGCCTCGAGGTGGAGTTGGATCCATCGGGGCAGGTCGTCGTCCATCAGCTGATCGGCGGCAA
Source organism: uncultured Acidimicrobiaceae bacterium (assembly GCA_937868025.1). The sequence continues at coordinate 9,175 of CALMLJ010000244.1, read as the reverse complement.
CGACCGTGACCACGCCGTCGAGCAGGAACCCGGCGGAGGACCCCCAGGGAACCACCCCGCTGGGCTCGGCGATCCCCGACAGCTCGATGACCAGGTGATCGGGCGGTTCGGGGCGTGAGCGAATGAGGTCGAGCGCTGCTCCCATCTCATCGACCGAGGTGCAGCACACGCAGCCGTTGCTCAGCTCGATCACGTCACCGTCGCACCCCTTGATGAGGGCTGAGTCGATGTTGATCGCGCCGGCATCGTTGACGATGACGGCGATCGGGTGTTCGGCGGCGGCCATGACCTCGTTGATCGCGGTGGTCTTGCCCGCTCCCAGGTAGCCGCCGATGAACGTGACCGGCGTGCGTCGCCCGTCCCAGGGCAGGAACTCGGGCTCCTGATAGGTCACTTCTCGACGCTAGCGGCGCGTCACGGCCTCCCTGCAACGAACAAGGTCCGGCGCTCTGGCCCGGACACCCCTCGGGTCCACTCGAGCGCGCCCGAGATGGCGCTGAGGCCCGTCTGTCGTCCGCAACGTGCGTTCAAGGGGAGTGTCAGGGCGCAGGTCGGCACGGCGTCGTCGCCAGCACGAGCGCGGCGCAAACGGACTGGGGACTGATCTGCCAGCGGTCGCCGTGTCGGTGCAGGTCGACGATCACGGTCGACGTCATCCCTGCGATGGTCAGGCCCACTCGGGCGACGAGTGTGTCCTGATCGACGTGTTGGGCTACCGAGACGGACGCTACCAGCTGGCTGAGCAACGATCCGTAGTTGGACGCCTGGGCTCGGGTGGCGGCGTCGGCGAGCACCCCCTCCACATCGCTGGTGGTGCTGGCGAGGGCTGGCACACCGGCCTCGAGGTCGAGCCCGCTGAACTTGCCGGTCGGCAGCTCGGCAAGTGTGGTGTGGACAGCGTCGGTCACTGCTGCGGTCTCTTCCGGAGTCGCCGGCGCCGCGTCGGGACGGATCGATCGGTTGGAACAGTTGGGGTCCCGCTGCGTCGTCCCGTCCGACCTGCTGGCGTAGAGCTCCACCCGGTCGGTGATGGACGTCGGCGCCGCGCCGTCGGCGCTGTTGACGGTCGGCATGAGCGAAGACCGTTGGGGGCTGGTGGCCGGGTCCACCGCGAGCACTGCGACGCCGTGATCTGACGCTGCTGTGATCTCGCCGTCACCGGTGTCGGACAGGCTGAGGTGATCGCCGGCGTGGAGGCCCGTCACGATGGCGACGTCGAACGGGTCGTCCGTCGAGAACAGACGTCGTCCGGCGGCGTCCAGGACCTCGGCCCCCGCTCGGTCGGCGTACTCCATGGTGCGGTCTCGGTACTCGGCGTAGGTGCTCGACCAGCGCTGGCCACTGGGCGAGGTCACGTCGATCGTCAGGAGGTCGGCGACGACACATCCGGCCGGCATCGGAACGCCGGGTACGGGGATGAAGTCCGTGTTGCCCAGCTCGGCATCGGTCAGTCGATCACCGTCCGGCGCCGGGCGACGCGAGAGCTGCACCGTGAACCCATTCGATGATGTGGACGACCACGTCGCGTCGTCCGGCACGGTCGTGCTGGTGTCGCTCGCAGTGATCTCCTGGGTCGAGTGGTTCGGGAGCACGACGAACGCAGCCGCAGCGATGGCGAACGATGCAACGGTGCTGACCGCGATGCGTCGACGGCGGCGCTGTCGCGCGAGTCTCGCGCTCACGGCGCCGACGTCGGGGAGCCATGCGACGTCGTTGATTTCGAGGTTGGCGAACCGCTCGCGGAGCCACGCCTCGGTCTTCAGATGAGGGTCGGACACATCGGTGTTTCGGAGGTCCACGGGGCGGCCGGAGTGCTTGCTCATAGTTCGATCACCTTGCGTAGGTCGGCGAGGGCGCGGTGCAGGAGCGACGCGACAGAGCCGCGTCGAATCCCGAGAATCTCGGCGATCTCCGCCTCGGGAAGGTCGCCCCAGTAGCGCAGCACGACGGCTTGGCGTTGTCGCACCGACAGCTTCGACAGCGCGTCGTTCAACTCGCTGGCGCCGAGCTCGACGGATGCGTCTGGTGCCGGTGGATGACGACGTACGACGGCGGCGTGCCGATGGTGCGAGCGGCACGAGTTGGCGACCGCGCGCCGGGAATAGCGGTCGATGTCGTCGATGCGGTCCCAGTGTTTCAACACCCCGACCATGGCGTCCTGGACGAGGTCGAACGCGAGTTCCCTCGACCCGACCAGCAGCGACGCGAGACGGACCAGCTCGCTGACGTGGTCTGGGTACCACTGCGCGAACGTCGCTGGGGTCTGGGCGACCGTCATGGGACCATCTTCCTCGACCAGCCGCTCCGGTACTTTCGCCATTACAACCTCAGACGCACGGCCCTCCCCATGTGTTGCAAGCAGTCGGGCGGTTCGATCCGATACTGCCGAAGCGCCGATCGTGAACTGTCATCCCGACGGCCCGTTGCGGCGTCGTCGTCAATGACCCGTCGACGTTCAGTCGGGCCGTGACGCGATTCCGTCGCTCGCTCCTTCGAGCGTCGGCGAGTGGACTTGTACGAGGCGACAGAGTTCGAGGAGGTCGTCCTCGCTGATGTCGATGAATGAGTCAAAGCGGCGCAGGGCTGCGACGACGGCGGCGTGCGATGGGTCCGCCGCCGATTGCTGGTGGCTGTGTGCGAGGGCTGTTGGGTACCGGCGCCAGCGAAACGGGGCGTTGAACGCCACGGCGACTGTGACCATGACGATCGCATTGATCAGGACCGGTCGCCAGACGAAGCCGTAGCCCATGGATGTGACAGTCGGGCCGCCGATGACGGCCGTGAGCGCGGTGGCGCCCGCCGGTGGGTGGATGAATTTGAACTGGTGCATTGCGAGGATCGAGATGCCGACGGCACACCCCGCGGCGACGGCCGGACTCTCGATGAGTCGTGCCGATGCGACTCCGATCGCTGCGCAGGTGACGTGCCCGGCGACGACGGGCCAGGGTTGGGAGAGTTGGCCGTGGGGCACAGCGAACAGCAACACGGCGCTGGCTCCCATCGACGCGACGATCAAGGGAGCGTGGTCGGCCCCCACCAAGTGGGTCGTGATCTCGATGAGGAGCACGATCGAAACGACACCTCCGATGCCGGAGACCGCCTTCTCCTTGAAGCTGACTTCATCGAGCTCCAACCCGAGCCAACGCATCGCCGCTTGGGTCCGCATCGGCCATGTCGTATTCGTCATGGCGGCGACAGTACGCGCGGCCCACTTCGCCTCGACAAGTCGGGCCGTGTGATGATCGAGCGAATCTGCCGGAGGTGGTCCGGTGTCACCGCTTCTTCGATTTCGCTTCATTGCTCTACGGCACTGGTCGCGTCGAACCACCTACATCGAATCTCATCGTGAGAAGACGCTTTCCCCGCCGCGGGAACCGAGGATGCCCGGCTGGAGTTGCTCGAGGCCGCGCTGCTCTCGGCGGACCTTCAACAGGTCGGTTCGGGTGCAGATCCCGACGAGACGACCGGCATCGAGCACCAAGATGTGTTCAACGTGTTCGTCGACCATCAGGTGCAACGCGTCGATGGCGTGATCGCCGGGACCAACGCTGAGTACCTCGCTGGTCGTGATGGCCGAGATCGACGACGTGGGGTCGAGGTCGCCACTCAGGAGTTCGCGTCGGCCGATCATCCCGAGCAGCGCACCAGTGTCATCGACGACGGGATAGGCCCCGTGACCCTTGGTGAGGAACAGGTCGCGGGCATGGGAGATCGTGAGGTCGTGGGTGAGCGTGGCCACGTCGGGGGTCATGATCGTCCCAATCCGTGCGGTGGTCATGGGATCGATGCCGTAGTGACGGCCGATGCGGAGGCCTCGACGCGTGAGCTTCTCGGTCATGATGCTGTCGTCGCTCAGCGCGCTGAACACGAGGTCGGCGATCACGGTCGCGAGCATCAGTGGCAGGACGATCTGATAGTCGCGAGTGAGTTCGAAGACGAACACGATGGCGGTGAACGTGGCTCGCGTCGAGGCGCCGAACGTTGCTGCCATCGCGACGACGGCAAAGGCGCCCACCGAGACGTGGGCTCCGGGGATCAGCTGGTTCAGCCCTGCGCCGACCAGTGTGCCGGCCGACGCGCTGATGAGCAGGATCGGAGCGAGTGTGCCGCCGGAGGTTCCCGAGCCGAGCGCGAGCCACCAGGCGACGAGTTTGACCGCACCGAGCACGGCGACGGTGCCGAGCGCGAGGCGGCTGTTGAGCACGTCGTCGATGGCGTCGTAGCCGACCCCGAGGGCACGTGGCTCGATGAGCCCGACGCAGGCGAACGCTGCCGCGCCGATCACTGGGTGCCAGAACTCGCTGACGGGGAGCCGCCGGTACAGCGACTCCACCGTGAACAGGCCACGGGTGATCACGACCCCGAGGAGTCCGGCCGCGATCCCCAGGATGGCGAACGCCGGAAGTGCTCCCAGGCCGGAGTAGCTGCGGGCCGGGACGCTGAACAGGGGACCCGACGAGTAGAGGGCGGCATGGACGCCGCCGGCGACGCTCGTCGCCACCACGAGAGGGATGAGCGCTCGGGCCGAGAACTCGAACAGCAAGAGCTCGACCGCCAGGACGACTGCGGCAAGGGGCGCCCCGAATGTGGCGGACATGCCGGCGGCGGCTCCGCAGGCGAGCAGGATCTTCCGCTCCGAAGGAGACACCCGGAGCAGTTGGCCGGTGAGCGAGCCGATGGCGCCGCCGGTCACGATGATCGGACCCTCGGCACCGAACGGTGCCGACGAACCAATGGCGACCGCGGCCGAGATCGGCTTGGCGATCGCGGTCCGTGGTGCGATCCGGCTCTCTTTGGTGAGCACCGCCTCCATCGCCTCAGGGATGCCGTGGCCGCGGATGACCGGTGCCCACTTGGCGAGGCAGCTGATGATGAGGGCGCCGACCACGGCGACGATCACGATGCGCGGGCTCGGCGCGAGCGTCGAGAAGGAGGGCGGGTGGAACCCGAAGCGACCGAACACGGCCAGGTTCGTGATCGCTGCGATCAGGTGCAGCAGGATCCATGCTGCACCGCCGCTGGCCAAGCCCAGCCCGGCGGCGATCAGTGAGAGCAGCATCATGCGCTTGGGCGCTTGCGAACTATCCATCGTCCCACGATAGGATCGGAACACGATATGAATCCAGTCGATCGTCCATCAGGTGACCGCGAGCTCGAGACCGCCGACTTCGAGGCGCTGCTCGAGTTTCGCGATGGCCTGCGCCGGTTCCTCCGCTGGAGTGAGGAGTGCGCCAAGGCTGCCGACATCACGCCGTCACAGCATCAGCTCCTCCTTGCCATCAGAGGGCATCGCGGTCCCTCGAGCGTGTCCGACATCGCGGGGCACCTGCTGTTGCGCCACCACAGCGCGGTCGAGCTCGTCGACCGTGCCGAAGCGGCCGGTCTGGTGGAGCGTGCTGGCGATGACGAGGACCATCGAGTCGTGCGCGTCCGTCTCACCGATGCCGGTGAGCGCAAGTTGCAGGCGCTCGGGGCGGCCCATCTCGAAGAGCTCTCGAGAACTGGTGCGGCCCTCGCCGGTCTCTGGCGTCGGCTCCCGACCGAGTGATCGTGCGTCTCTCCGCAGAGTGGTATTCTTCTAGCACCTGTTAGAAGAAATGAGGGTCCGATGACCGATCTGCTCGATCCGATCGTGCAAGCCATTCCCGATTCCACGCCCACGCCCACGCCCACGCTCGGCGCCGGGGCCTTGACGGAGAGCGTCCAGCGGTCCAAGCACGTTCACGTGGGGCAGCAGCGAACCTTCAACCCCGATGCACTCCTCGAGGCCGGCGTCGGGCGGGCCGCAGCCGGCGGCGCCGTTGTCGGCTTTCTCCTCTTCACCGTGTTCGTCGGCCTGCTCGGAACGTGGATCGGGCTCGATGACGCTGGTTCGGTCTTCCTGGGGGTGTTCACCGGGTTCTGGGGCGGACTCGGTTTCGGGGCGATGGTCGGAGCCCTGGTGGTGGTCGGCCGGGACGAACGCGAACGCGCCGCCGTCGGCAACCCCTCACCTGAGTCGCCGTGAGTGCGCCAGTGCGGAACGACAAGGGTTCGCGTCCCGATGTGTGCTCGCCGGAGGCGGTGGGCGACGTCGTTCGGATCTTCTATGGAGCGGTGGCGCAGGACGAGCTCCTCGGCCCGGTGTTCAACGACGTCGCCCGGGTCGATTGGAGCGAGCATCTACCGAAGCTGAGTGCGTTCTGGTGTCGGGCACTGTTCGGAACGCCGGGATATCAGGGAAACCCGTTCGCCAAACATCGCGCCGTGCACGAACGGGCGCCGTTCACCGCAGCCCACTTCGAGAGGTGGCTCGAACTGTTCGAGGAAACAGTCGATGACGGGTGGCAGGGGGAGTACGCGGAGACGATGAAGATCCTCGCCCGGAACGTTGCTCGAGTTCACAGCGGCCAACTGATCGGTGCGCCGGTCGGTCCGTCGGGTGCGGGTGCGTGATGGCGATCGTTGCGGGCTCCACGATTTTCCGGTGGACTGTGGACATACCCGCGAAAGGTTGTCGGCGTGGCGGTGGTTGATCTCCAAGTTCAGGCGAAGGCGCTCGGCGACCCGACGCGTCACGGCATCTTCCGATACATCGCCGACGCTGCGGAACCCGTGGATGTCGCCGAGCTCACGGACCACTTCGGTCTGAACCACAACGCCATTCGCCAGCACCTGGCGCAGTTGGTCACCGCCGAACTCGTCGTCGAGTCCGTGGCGCCCGCTGGGGGAAGGGGTCGCCCTCGACTGAACTACGTGCTCCATCCCAACGCCGACAGTCGGTGGGGCGTGGCCGGACCCTACGAACGCCTCGCCGGGTGGCTTGCCGAGGTCGTGCGGACGGGTGACAGTCCGTTCGAGGTCGGGCGGCGGGTCGGGCGGCGGCGTCGGCTGAGTGACACCGCGGCCGCCGATCCGGTGGATGCGGTTTTCGAGCAGATGGTCGTCTACGGGTTCGAGCCCACGATCCGACGACGCGGGGACAAGATCGAGATCACGCTGACGACCTGCCCGTACGCGTCGACGGCGCTGACCGACCCCGACACCGTGTGTGAGATGCATCGCGGCATCGCCACCGGCGTGAGCGACGCAGCCACCGGGATCGTCATCGACGAGCTGGTCCCGAACGACCCACGCCGAGCCAACTGTCGGCTCCGCTGTCACCTCGAACCGGTGGGCTCGTCCTCGTGAGCGCCGTGGCCCCCGCTTCGGCGTATCACGACCTTCGGTACCGCACCGATGTCCACGACCTGGTCGTGGAGTTCTACCGCGAGATCGTGCTCGACGATCTCCTGGCTCCGATCTTCGGCGAGGTCGCCGAAGTCGACTGGGCCCAACACATCCCGACGCTCATCGACTACTGGTGTCGTGTCCTGTTCGGCGAGGCCAGTTACACCGGCACCATTCTCGGCCCCCACCAGGCGGTCAACGACCTCGCTCCCTTCAGCGGCGAGTTGTTCGGGCGCTGGAACGCGCTCTGGACCGACGCGATCGACCGGAGGTGGGCAGGCCCGGTCGCCGAGCAGGCGAAGAGTCACGCCGCCCGCATCTCCAGTGTCTTGTCGCGACGCCTCACCGGCGAGTCGTGGGAGCCGCCGGCCGAGGCATCGTCTCAGCCCGCCGAGGTCGGCCGCCACGACCTCGGTGGCGAAACAGCCTGCTGGGCCCATCTGGCCGAGGAGATCGACGGGGCCACCCCGTGGTGAGTAGGAGCGGTCGTGGACAACAGCGCCCAGTCCACCCGACGGGTCGGGCGATCGCACTCCTGGTGGCGGTCACTGTGCTGATCATCATCCTCGCTGCCGTGAGCACGTTCTGAGCGACACAGCGGTCGCGACATCGGCGCCGGCTCGAACGCGAACGATGACTCAGCGAACCCCGTCAGATGATTCGACATGGTCGGTGTGCCGTGGCAACCCGATGCGCCGGACGTGGGAGCGTGGTCCGCGCGGGTCGACCGGACCCTGGCCGAGTGGCGCGATCTTGCTGACGTAGTCACACACCGGTTCACGACGGACCGTGCGGCAGCGAAGAGCCGATGCGGCGACGAGTGCGAGCCCGACGTTGATCACCGGCTGGCTGACGGCGGCGGTGTGATCAGTCGGCACCAGTTCGATGCACAAGCCAGCGAGCACCACCACCATCCCGCCGAGCCGCATGTTCGCGATGGTGAAGGCAAGTACGGCGACCGTGGCGACTGCCTCGACCGCGAGCGAGAGCGTCCCGGCGCTGTCGAGGCGGGTACCGGTCGCCGCAGCCACGAGACCCACGACCCCGACCCAGGCGAGACGGAGGCGCAGGGTGCGCAGGCGCCGGAAACTGCCGCCCAGGAACAGCCCGGCTGCAGTGCCCGACGCGATCGCGAGGAGAGCGGAGAGCACCGCCGCTGATCCGGGTCAGGCGCGCTCGTGGGTGGCCTGACACTGAACGCACACGGGCGTGGCGGGAAGGATCTCGAGGCGTTCCGCGGGAATCTCGTCCCCGCACTCGATGCAACGCCCATAGGTTCCGGAATCGATGCGGTCGATGGCCGCGTCGACATCGGCGAGCGCCGCCCGTGTGATGGCGTCGAGTCGTGCAGCGTGGTCATGCTGCTCGGCGACGACGAGGTGTTCGGTCTCGCCGTGTCCGTCGCTCACGTCCGAACGCATCGTGGATGCTTCTGCCATGCGGTGGTCCATCGAGTCCCGGAGCTCGGTGCGCTGCAACATCAGCTGGGCGCGGGCGGCCGCTGTTGCGGCGCGGTTGGTGGTGGGCTCGGTGGACGTCTGCATTGTGTGCTCCCTCACTGAACGATTGGGTCGAGGCCGACCGTACGCTGAGTTACACAATGGATGGCTAGATTTAGCAACGCTATATCACCGAATCGAGGTCTCGATGGCTGCCAGTGGATCCCAGACGCTCGACGCCCTCTTGGAGGGTGGGTTGGCGCTCGGCGACAACATCGTCTGGGTCGTCGATCACGAGGACGACGTCGGAGCACTTGCCTCGTCGTTCCTCGCCGAAGCGGACGGTATACGACGACACCTGTGCTTCGGTCGGGAATCCTCGTGCCGCCACCCCGCTCCGGCCGATGTGACGCACGTCGGCGGTGGGCAGGTGCTGCAGCCCGGTGATCTCGAGGATCTGGTCCTTGGGCCCGAGATCGAGCGGGGCGCACGACTCGTGCTGGAGCGACTCGATGATCTGGTGCTTC